>JBNKSB010000203.1:0-17283 GCA_050297095.1 Pontiella sp.
CCGTGCTTTAAACGCTGTGACGTTGTGCTATGTTCTACGTGCCCCCGTTCACCCGCCACCACCTAAAGAGTCACACAGGAGTTTGCGATGGCCGTGAAAAAGAAGTCCGCCAGAAAGCCTGCTGCTAAGAAGGCTGCCCCGAAGAAAAAGGCTGTAGCCAAGAAGAAAGCAGCTCCCAAAAAGAAAGCTGTAGCAAAGAAAGCTCCGGCCAAGAAGAAGGTTGCCAAGAAGGCCCCGGCCAAGAAAAAAGCGGTAGCCAAAAAGGCACCAGCGAAAAAGAAAGCCGCTGTGAAGAAAGCTCCCGCCAAGAAGAAGGCTGCCAAAAAGGCTCCGGCGAAAAAGAAGGCCGCCAAGAAGAAGGTGGCTAAGAAGAAATAAGACCATCTCTTATCATGGTGAAAACGGCGGACAGTGCTCCGCCGTTTTTTATTGTTTGAGACAACGTTTTCCGTCTAACTACTGCCCAACTTGCAAGAAAGGGAAGCGGCATGAGATGTCCTAAATGCGAAGGCCGGGAAAACCGCGTAATCGATAGTCGGGAAGTGCGCAATGGTGATGCGATCCGACGTCGGCGCGTATGTGTCGGTTGTGGACATCGTTTCACGACCTACGAAGAGATCCAGCGGGCCCACTTGCAGGTAACCAAACGCGACGGGCGGCACGAAGAGCTCAGCCGGGATAAGCTGGCGAAGAGTTTGAATATTGCATGTCGCAAACGGCATATCAGCGTTGAACAGATTGAACGCATTTGCGACACCATCATCATGGAAGCCGAGTCGGAATTTGAAAAAGAGATTCCGAGCATGGCTCTTGGTAAAAAGGTGATGACCGCATTAGAGAAGTTGGATGAGGTTGCCTACATCCGCTACGCATCTGTCTATCGTCGGTTTCGCGATGCCGGTCAATTCATGAACGAGGTTGAGCGCCTCATCGGTCGGGAATGATCGGTGGCCGTGCAAGCATCTTGGCGGGGGAAGAGGCATGGTCGGAACACCTGCGTGAAATATTCCAATCGCTGGACATTCCTCAGGGGACGGTAACCGACAACCTGGCAACCAGCGTTGCGCAATATTGTTTTCAATTCCATCCGTATGGGGTCCAGCGTTCCGATTTGGTTCTTTTGATTGCCCGGGCATTTTGTGCCGTGAATGACCAGGATTCGGCAACGCGTGTACTGCGTTCCATCAAGCCGCATGCACGGCATGTGGAACGATGGCTGGAAATCCTATCCGAACTGCATCACTTCCCTGCGTTGCTACCCTATTTTTCGCTTGGGATCATTCGTCCAGCTGATTGGGCCGGTGCCCAGCTGGACCGCATGTGGACGCTCGACCTGGGGCGACTTGCGCTTTCAGAGTCCGAGAGGCATGAAATGATGCTCTATCGAACGCTCCGTTCGATTATTGAGAATATGTTTGGGTTTTGGGATGCAACTCGCGGTGAGGGCGTGCTGGGTCTAAAGGGTTTACATTCGTTCAATGTCGAACCATCTGGAAGGCAGCCGCAAACATTTACCACAACGGATGACTTGCTGGGATACATAGAAGATTTATTGCGGCAGCAAAAAGATGCTCGGCAATGGCAATGTGTACCCGCGTTGCTGAATCTTGATTTATAAACTTTTCACTACCGGATTTTGGAATGATTGGATCGCTTAGGGAGTTTGAAAAACAACGGAAGGAACACGGCTATGAAAAGCCGCAGGTTTTCAACCGGCCGTTGTTCCAGTCGATTTATCTGCGGGTGCTTGGAAGCATTTTTTCCGGCGTGTTACTGGCGTTGGCCTTTCCGGGATTCAATAATTCGACGCTGGCCTTTCCGGCCTTGGTTCCGCTCATGTTTGCCGTTCAGTCGGTTTCCCCGAAGCGAGCGGCCTGGTTGGGGCTATTGTCGGGATTTGTCTTTTTCCTGGTTTCACTGTCCTGGTTGCACAACCTGACCAGCATGGTGGACAGCATGGGCATGCAGGCCAGTGCATTGTTGGGATATGCCTGCCTTGCGCTCTACTGCGGGGCGTACTTCATTCCGTTCAGCATCGCGACCTCGCTTGCTGCCAGACAGTGGATGGGCGATCACTTGCGAAAGAACATCCGTTTCATGTTTGTGGTTACCATGGTTTGGGTAGGGGCAGAATATTTGCGAAGCATTCTTTTTACCGGCTTTCCCTGGAACCCGCTTGGCGTAAGCCAGTATGCCTCACCGGCGATCATCCAATGGGCCAAGTGGGGCGGAGTCTATGCGGTATCGGCGGTGATTGTTTGGCTGAACGCCGCGCTCTTTGTCACCTTCCGGCAGTACACCCACGGTACACGCACACGCAAATATCGTCCGCACCTCGAACTCATGATTGGACTGGCTCCCCTTGCGCTCTGTCTGGCGGACGGCATGAATACGCTGCTCGACAAGCCGTTGTGTCGCGATGCGGTAAACCTTGCGCTGATCCAGCCCAATATCGGACAGTCCGCCAAGTGGGACGAAGCCAAGGATGAGGAGATTCGGCAAAGACTCGAAGAGTTGACGGAGACCGCCTCACGCCTGCGAGACATTGATCTTATAATTTGGCCGGAAACCGCGGTGCCGGACATCATCAATAATCCCCGAACACCACAAAGCCAAGAGCTGGTTCAACGTCTGGTCGCGCAGAGGGTTCCGCTACTGGTCGGGGCCATGGATTTTGATTTCGAAAGCGACACGATCAAGTACTACAACAGCTCGATTCTTTTTGATATCGACGGCGCCGTATTGGGGAAATACCACAAGCAGCATCTGGTTCCGTTCGGCGAGTATGTTCCCTTCCCGAAGCTCATGCGAAAATTTACGCCGGTGGCCGTTGACCTCGGCGCCGGCGAGGAGAGTACGTTGCTGTCGATTTCCGGCAAGGCGCCGTTTTCCGTCCTAATCTGTTTTGAGGATACCGTTGCGCCGCTGGCCTCTAAGGCCGTTCGCGCCGGCGCGCGTTGGTTGGTCAACCAAACCAATGACGGCTGGTTCGACCCCTCCGCCCAATCGGAACAGCATCTTGCTCATGCCGTGTTTCGTTGTGTAGAAAACCGCGTCCCCATGGCCCGCTGCTGCAATACCGGCGTCTCCTGTTTCATCGATGCCTATGGTGTCATCTCGTACGAAGCCAAGCCCCAAACCAAACTGGAGGTTTGCACCGAAGGATTCACCACCGACCAGATCTGTCCGCGTACTGCTGGCATGGCGGAAACCTTCTACACTCGCCACGGGGATCTTTTCGCTCGGATGGCTTTACTGGTCGGCGCTGCCTCCTTCATTGTACTCCGCAAGAGAGGCCGGAAACTCTGCAAAAAGAAAACCTGACGACACTCTTTTTCTGCAATGCAGGGTTTGGCTTGAATGCACGATGGGCTATATTGCCTAGTCTGGAACGTTAGAATAAATATGCAGGACGACTTAAAAACAAGAATAGAAGCGTATCGCGAACAGTTGGCTGAAATGAAAAGCTATCTGGATGTCGATACCAAGCGCACCGAGCTTGAAAGGCTGGAGGCCGAGGCGGGGAAGCCGGATTTCTGGAACGACCAAAATCGGGCTCAAGCCAATATTTCCGCCACCAAGGCGATCAAGATGGTGCTCGATCCATACGATGAGATTGCCACGGGCCTCGATGATGCGGAAGTGATGCTGGAGCTGGCCGAGGCCGGCGAAAAGGAAGCGTTGGAGGAAGCGGATATTTCGTTGGGTGCGGTGGAAAAAAGCATCCGGTCGCTAGAGCTTCAATCCTTGCTGGGCGGCGAGTTTGATGGCTCGAACGCCTACCTTACGTTGCATGCAGGTGCGGGTGGTACGGAAAGCTGCGACTGGGCGGACATGCTCTACCGTATGTTTACCCGCTATGCAGAGCGCAAGGGATTCGGCATTCAGATTCTAGACTATCAGGCCGGCGACGAAGCGGGAATCAAGAGTGTGACGGTGCTGATTTCGGGCCCGTATGCCTATGGCCAGCTCAAGTCTGAGCGGGGCGTCCACCGGCTGGTGCGCATCAGTCCGTTCGACTCGCAGTCGCGACGGCATACCTCGTTTGTGGCCGCCGACGTCACGCCGGAGCTGGATGACGATATCGATATTGAAATCGTGGAGTCGGACTTGCGGATCGATACCTACCGGGCGCAGGGGGCCGGCGGCCAGCATGTGAATACCACCGATTCCGCTGTTCGCATCGTCCACCTCCCGACCGGTACGGTCGTGCAGTGCCAAGCCGAGCGCTCGCAGCACAAGAACAAGGCGGCCGCCATGAAAATGCTTCGGGCGCGTTTGTACGAGCTGGAGCAGGACAAGAAACGGCAGGCGGTCGACCAGTTATACGGAGACAAGGGTGAAATCGCATGGGGACACCAGATCCGCTCCTACGTCATGCAACCCTACACCATGGTCAAGGACCATCGTACCGATGAACAGGTCGGCAACGTTCAGGGGGTGCTCGACGGCAACCTCGATCCGTTGATAGAGGCTTACCTGAAGAAGAATAGAGAATGAACATTCTGGAACAAATTTGCGCGGACAAGCGCATCGAAATCGCCGAACGAAAAAAGGCGACCCCGTTGGCCGCATTGGAGGTGCAGGTTTCAGAGGTGGATAGTTGCCCTGATTTCATAGCATCGCTTCGGAGTGTGCCGATGGGGTTGATCGCGGAGGTAAAAAGAAAATCTCCTTCGGCCGGGGAGATCCGCACTCCGTTTGATCCGGTCGAGATAGCGAAAAGCTACCAGTCCAATGGCGCCAACGCGGTATCGTGTCTCATGGACCACAAGTATTTTGGCGGGGGAGACGAGGATTTTTCCGCAGTACGCAATGCCATCGATCTGCCGATGCTCTACAAGGAATTTGTGGTGGATCCGTGGCAGGTTGCCCATGCAAAGGTTATGGGGGCATCGGCGGTATTGCTGATTGCAGGAGCCTTGACGGATGCCGAGCTTATTTCCTTCATAAAGAAGGTTCGGGAAATCGGGCTTCAGCCTTTGGTCGAAGTACATGACCGCGGGGAGATGCTGCGGGCTATCGACGCCGGCGCGAACTGCATCGGAATCAACAACCGCAACCTGAAAACATTCGTAACCTCGCTGGAGACAACATATGAACTGGCGGCCATGGCGCCGGCAGGCTGTACGCTCGTGAGTGAAAGCGGGATTTGGGCCCCGGCGGATGTGGTGACGCTTAAGCAGGTCGGTTGCCATGCCATTCTGGTGGGTGAAAGCCTGTTGCGCAATACGGATCCAGGAGCCGCCGCTTCAATACTTATGGATAGGGCGCGACAGTGATGTGGCCGACGATGTAGCAGGTTGACGCTATGACATGGCCCTGGAGTTTGAAGAAGAGAGCGCCTGCTGAATTTGAAGGAAAGGTTGATGATTAATATACTTGATCCACTCCACGAACTAGCTACTATGTGCGAGTTATTATCTATGCATAATGACCGTAGCGCAGTGTTGGTTTGAGTGGTTGTAGACGATCGGTCTTGAGCTCGAACACTGATTTGCGAGTGTCGTTAAGAAGATAATGGAAGGACAGAAGTTCTTCTCTGGAAGTTTGAATGATAGGGTGATAGTTGTTTGGTAAATGCTGTCCACGGACCCTAATGAACTCGTGGGGATACGGCGTTTTGATAATGGAAGTAGAGGGGAAGGAAAATGAATAAAACCTATATCTCGTCTCTCTTGGTTGTGCTTTTGGCTGGAGCGCAAACGATTCGGGCACAGGGATCGGAGCTGGATGCTTTGATGGCTGAAGACTCTTTCGCCGGATTAGAGACAGAACAAATGGCTCCGGCTGCAATCGAGTCGGAACAGCCTGCAATGATGGAAGACGAAGAGTTAAACGAGGTAGCTCCCGTCGATACTGAAATGGAACAAGCGGAAGGCCTGTACCAACAAGGTATCAAACTATACCGCGCCGGAGATTTCGACGCAGCGCGAGCATGCTTTGAATCGTTGTTGGCTCAAGATCCGTACGACCGCCAGGCCATGAGATATTTGAGCAAAATTGCCGTAAAGATTTCCGCCAGAGGAACCCGCAAGCAAAACACTGTCCGCGCTGTTGCTATGGCTGATGTGGATAACAAGTGGGCTCCAGAGTATAGGGACCTCTCTGGGAAATCCAATAACACCCAGGCACTGGATCCAAAAGGGGACGCAGGTGCCAAAGCGATGACTGAGCACCTGAAAAGCCTGATGATTCCCACGCTGGATTTCCGTGATGCGAATATCAAGGATGTTGTCCTGTTCCTTACCGAAACCTGCCGCCGCATGGATTCCTCCGGCAAGGGCGTGAACATGATTCTGCTGGGTCTGTCTGGCAGTGACTCCATGGGTGCTGCAGAAGGCAACAACATCACGATCTCAATTCGTGATATGAGTCTGTACGATGCTCTTCAGGTGATTACTGAAATGGCTTCCCTCAAGTTTGACGTTGAATCCAATATGGTTACTATTATGCCGGTCGACTATGTCCGCCCCGTAGACCTTGAGATGCTTACCTTCAAGGTAATTCCCGAAGTTGGCGGCGAGCTTTCTTCGATGGCTGGCGGTGAAGATTCCGAAGACACCATGGAGGATCTCTTTGGTGGCGGCGGAGGAAGTTCAATGTCCTCGGATTCCGGCCCGGTTGATGTTAAGGGTTACTTCTCTATTGTTAACTGGCCGCAGAGTTCTTCTGCCATTTACTACCCGAGCTTTAACAAGCTGATTGTGAAGAATACTGTGGACAGCCTCAAAAAGGTCGAAGCTATTCTGGATGATCTGGAGACTGAAGCAATCAACAACCGCTCCGCGCAGGTAGAGATTGAAGCTAAATTCGTTGAATTCAGTGAAGGGGCATTGTCCGAACTCGGATTCAATTGGAACGTCTATGGTAACGGAAGTATTGGTGGGTTTAACATGGGTAGCCAGAGTGGTACTACCGACACCTACACCCCAGTTATGGGTTGGGCTTCGCAGGGCTCTGTTGAGCTTGCCGGGGGTGAAGACATGTACACGTTGCGGGGGAACGGTGTTCAGCTTGTTGAAGGTGGACAAAGCTTGTTCGGCGGTAACCAGCGCAGCAATATGTCGGTCTATGAATCGGTAACCTCCGGCCTTCTGGCCAATATGGGTGGAACACCCGCAGCAATGATGTTCACCGATGGCAATGTGGACCTGAGAATATCCGCAATGGAACAGAACGGCTCGGCGGATGTGCTTTCGGCTCCGAAGGTAACCACTCAGAGCGGCTCCCCTGCAACCATCAGGGTAACCGAAGTTCACCGCTATCCTCAGGATTGGCGTGTTGACACCGGTCAGCGTACTGCTCCTGTTGTCACTCCTGAAGAGTGGGAGCCCTATGACTTGGGTGTCGTATTGCATGTGACTCCGGAAGTTGACACGGAGAACAACACCATCAAGCTCGAGCTAAACCCGGAAATCCAGAAGTTCCTTGGCTTTGACCAGTACAAGGTGGCGGACAATGCATATGACTCCGGTGGTTCTGAAATCGCGATCACATCCGGAGATGGCGCATCCCTGTATGCACGGATGCCCTACTTTGAATTGCGTTCAGTGGAAACTATCGTAACCGTGGCTGATGGTAGCACAGTCATGATGGGCGGACTGGTTGACGAAAGAACAGAAACCTTCCGCGATCAGGTTCCGATTATTGGAGATATTCCATACCTTGGACGCCTCTTCCGCACGGAAGGAACTCGCAATTCCAAGAAAAACCTCGTGATCTTTGTTAAGGCAACACAGGTTGACGAAATGGGTATGACCCGTGCGGATCGCGCAATGCTCCGCGGACGCCAGTAGTATAGGAATTGCTTCTGAGCATAAAACCCGCCCATTGTGGGCGGGTTTTTTTTTCACCAGAAAAGGCCTTCACTAAACCATAGAACCTTGATTTCACTGCGTGCAGCCAAATACATGGTTTAGGCAATAGACATGTAGAAACAGATATGAAATTTGCAACTCAGCATTTATGCACAAATTCTATCGCATAGAAGTAAATCATCCTATAATGGTACTACATTATGAAATTCATTGCATTTGATTTGGAAACGACCGGAACAAAACCGCAAGAAGACATGATTGTTGAGGTTGGAGCCGTTATGTTTGACGGTTGCCGCCCCATTCAAGGGTACGGAACGTTGGTGGATCCCTGCCGCCCCATTCCCCCCGATGCTTCCGCAGTTAATGGAATTACCGACGAAATGGTACGTGGGAAACCACGCATTGTGGATGTGTTGGGGGACTTCGCGGAATTTTGCGGAGATCTTCCCCTAGTGGCACATAATGCACCTTTCGATTACAAGTTTTTGCTGGACGATGTGCAAACGCATCGTTCCGCCGCTCCAAAAGGAATAGTTTTAGATACGTTGCCGCTGGCCCGAAAGGTCTTTCCCGGCCTGCCGAACTACAAGCTCTGGACGCTGGTACGTCATTTTAATTTTCCCAGTGGCACATTCCATCGTGCAGAGGAGGATAGCTCCTATTGCGGTCTCCTTTTTGCAAAAATTCTTGAAACGCTGGAGATGCGCGGTGAATCCATTTCCGCAGAGAATCTGGTTAAAATGATAGGCAAGGAAGCCATGCGTTTTCCACAGTATGCACCACAACCAGACCAGCTTGATTTGTTCTAGCCGGTTGATTAGGAATTCCAATGAAAGTCGCTTTTTTTAGTACCAAGCCCTACGACCGCAAGTTTTTCGACGAAGCCAACAAGGCGTACGGGCACGAAATTACATATTTTGAAACCCGGCTCACCCGCCAGACGATAAAACTCGCCGAGGGGTACGAGTGCGCCTGCGCGTTCGTCAACGACCAGCTGGATGCATCTGTGCTGATCGCACTTGCTTCGCAGGGGACGCGGCTTATTGCGTTGCGATGCGCCGGCTTCAACAATGTGGACATTAACAGTGCCAAAGAACTGGGCATCTCTGTCGTGCGTGTGCCAGCCTATTCACCCTACGCGGTTGCTGAACACACTGTTGGGCTGATGCTGGCGTTGAACCGCAAAATCTATTGGGCAAATTCAAGGGTGAAAGAAGGGAATTTCTCACTTGATGGCCTGCTTGGATTCGACGTGCGTGCCCGAACGGTGGGCTTGGTCGGTACGGGGAAGATCGGTGAATGCGTGGCGAGCATTCTGCATGGCTTCGGGTGCCGGATTCTTGCCTACGACAAGTTCCAGAATCCGGTCTGTCAGGATGAGTATGGGGTCGAATACGTTACGCTCGATGAACTATTCGCGCAGTCCGATGTCATTTCCCTGCACTGCCCGCTGTTCGCCGACACGTATCATTTGGTCAACATGGACGCTATTGCCAAGATGAAGAAGGGCGTCATGATCATCAATACCAGCCGGGGGGCATTGATTGATGCACGCGCAGCGATCGAAGGCCTGAAGTCGGAAAAAATCGGTTATCTTGGTATTGATGTGTACGAGGAAGAGGAGGAACTTTTCTTTGAGGACAAGAGCTTCCAGATTCTGACGGACGATGTATTTGCACGGTTAACAACCTTCCCGAACGTCGTGATTACAGGACACCAAGCCTACTTTACGCAGGAAGCGGTGGCGCGCATTGCAGAAACCACCTTGGAAAACATTTCGGCCTATGAATCCGGAAAGGAACTGGTCAATACGGTCAACGCGGACTAATCGGACGGCGGCTTCGAGTCGCGTTCTAGTTTGCGCATTATGATTTCGGCCGGTGTCAGGTATTTCTTTTCATTATTGCACTGCTTGCAGCAGGGGACGCAGTTGCTCCTCGTGCTTTTTCCTCCACGAACAACAGGCAGGATATGATCCATGGTCAGCTCCTCCGGCGGGAAGGATAGGCCGCAATAGTGGCATACGCCCTTGGCGAGCTGTTGCTTCCACCAATCGCTCTTGCGCAGTTCCTTTGCCTTGGCGCGTTCTCTCGCGACGTGCTTAGGGTCTTTATTAATGTTGATCCAGTCGTCCTGCATGATTTACTCCCTCGCTTACAAGACTACGGAGTGGGGAGCGTAGAATCAATTCCAACCTGATACGTCATAAAAACGATTTCGGCTTCAATCCGTTGTACCGGGATGTTAGAACCCAGAAAATTTATATGTGAGGTAACAAATGATTAACAGGAGCTCCGAAATGCTTTTACGAATGAAACTTCCCTTTATCCTACTGTTGCTTGCGGGAACCGTTCTTTCGGTGGTGGCGGATCCCCTGCCGTTGCCTCCGAAACCGAATCCAGCAGGCGAAAAGCAGCCCGAGTTTGGAGCTGCTGACGGTTATTTTACATTTGACGGAAAACCAGCGGTCATCATTTCCGGTTCGATCCACTATCCGCGCGTTCCACGAGCCTACTGGCGCGACCGTATTCAAAAAGCCAAGGCGATGGGTTTCAACTGCATTGGCACCTACGTTTTCTGGAATGCCCACGAAAAGAAGCCGGGTGAATTTGATTTCAGCGGAAATCTGGATGTCGCTGAATTCGTACGCATCTGCCAGGAAGAGGGCATGTGGGTGATCGTTCGTCCCGGTCCCTATGTTTGCTCGGAGTGGGATTTTGGCGGCATGCCGGCTTGGTTGTTGAAGGATCCCGATATGGAGGTGCGAACCGACGATTCGAAGTTTCTGGCAGCGACAGCGCGCTACATGAAGGCGGTCGGCGAACAGCTGAAGGACCTGCAAGTCAACCATGGTGGTCCGATTATTCAGGTGCAGGTGGAAAACGAATACGGCCAGTTCGGCCGACCCGGAAGCAAGGAGGACAAGGACTACAATCGCGCCATCTATGAGCAGCTCGTGGCTGCCGGCTTCGATACCATGTTCATCCGTTGCGACTGGCCCAACAAACAGACGATAGGTACGGCACACATAGACGGGGTCTACACCACCATGAATTTTGGCGGCAGTGCCGACAAGGCGTTCAGCTTTTTCGAAAAAGAATATCCGGGCCTGCCGAAGATGTGCGGCGAATACTGGGTGGGCTGGTTCGATCATTGGGGCTCAAAACACCACACCAAGGCGCTTGCGCCGTTCATCAGGGAAATCGATTGGATGCTCGCGAACGAGGTGTCCTTCAATGTCTACATGCTGCACGGCGGCTCCAACTTCGGCTTCACCTCCGGAGCCAACTGGTCCTCCGGCCAATATAGCGCCGATACCACCAGCTATGACTACGACGCGCCGATGGATGAAACCGGCCGCATCACCGAAAAATTCTTTACCTTCCGAAACACCATCAAAAAATATCTTCCCGAGGATTACGAACTTCCCGACCCGCCGGAACAGATCAAACGCATCGAAGTGCCCGAGTTCTCCCTGACCCAGCAGGCCGGCTTCAGCCAGCTTGTCCGCAAGCCCTTCAAATCCAATGAAGCACTGCATATGGAAGCGCTCGACTGTCCTCAGGGGCTGGCTCTCTATCGGACGACGGTCAATGTTTTCGACAGCGGCGAGCAGGAACTGTCCTTCAGCGCCTTGAAGGACCGCGCAATCATTATCATCGATGGTAAACGGGTCGCGACGTTGGATCGCCGTTTAAAACAGGATTCCGCTAGGATTTCGCTTCCCAAGGGCAAGGTCCAGCTCGACATACTTCTGGAAAACATGGGGCATCTGAACTATTCCCGCGAACTGATGAAGGATCGCAAGGGGTTGGGCGAAGTCGAGCTGGACGGTAAAACAATAAAGGGGTGGTCCATCTACACATTCCCCCTCGAGCTTGCAGATATCGCCGGGCTGGAGTTTTCCACCGAAGCGGCCAAGCCGTCGCCGATGCCGATTTTCTATCGCGGCGAATTTACGATCGATGAAGCCGGCGATACGTTGCTCGATATGACGGGATGGGGCAAGGGGATGGTGTGGGTCAATGGGATCAATCTCGGCCGGTTCTGGAATATTGGACCGCAGTACACGCTCTATCTGCCCGGCTGCTGGATGAAGCAAGGTGTCAACGAAGTTATCGTGATGGATATTGAACCTACTGGGCATAACACCAGCAAGGGGGTTGTGGAGCCGATCTACGGACTGAAGATCGATGAAAACCTGAACTATTCCCGCAAACCGGGCGAGACCATCGAACTTTCAGATAAACAGCTTATCGCCAAAGGGAAGTTCAAGGATGGCGATTCGGCGCAGGATGTCGATTTTGGAAAATCCATCAAGGCTCGCTATGTATGTGTTGAGTCCCTGAGTTCCTATTCCGATGACAACAACGCAGCGATCGCCGAGATCCACCTGATCGATAACAAGGATCAATGGCTGGACCGCGACGAATGGCAGGTGGTTTATGCAGACAGCGAGGAGATCGTCGCGGAGCCCGCAGCGGCAGGCAATATCATAGACAACCAGCCGGTTACCTTCTGGCATACCAGATACAAGGGCGAAAATGCTGGGACTCCGCATCCTCACCAGGTAGTTCTTGATCTTGGTGGAATCAAGGAGTTCAGGGCTTTACGTTACCTTCCGCGAAACGGTGCGAATCCCGGGAAGGTAAAAGAGTATAAGATCTACGCCTCGAAGGAACTGTTCAAGGGACTGAAGTCGAAGTAAACAGTTGAGCTCTCGTGCATAGAGAAAAGCCTGCTCCTGAAACCGGAGCAGGCTTTTTTGGCGGGAGCGCTGCTTGATTGAACGCGATTCTTACAGGGCTGTCCTGTTTAGAAAGGAGCTGGCATGAAAATACTACCTGTAATAGTACTGTTGCCGTCATTGATGCTTGCGGCATGCGCGAATGGCGAATCAATGAATGGAAACAAGGAATCGGGAAAGGAAACAACCATGACAAACAAGGTTTTGAAGACCGATGCGGAGTGGAAGGAGCAGCTAACGGACTTGCAGTATTACGTGACCCGTCAAAAGGGTACCGAGCGTCCGTTTACGGGAAAGTATTGGGACAACAAGGAGCCAGGAGTTTATTCCTGTGTTTGTTGCGGCCAGAAACTTTTCCTGTCGGACACCAAGTTTGATTCAGGGTGTGGTTGGCCGAGCTATTTCAAACCGGTGAACGAAAAAGTCATCACGGAAAACAAGGATACTTCGCACGGAATGGTCCGGACGGAAGTACTTTGCAGCGAGTGCGGCGCCCATCTAGGGCATGTTTTTCCCGATGGCCCGCCCCCGACCGGCCTGCGTTATTGCATTAATTCCGCATCAATCAACTTCACCCCGCTGGATGAAGCCTTGAAGGATGCGGATGACGCAGCTAAATAAGCGCGTGTTCTAGAACAGCTTTTTGAAGGCATCCTTGGCCTTGTCCTGCACGGAACCGCCTTCCTCTCCGCCCAACGCCTTGTTGATTTCCGCGCCGGCCTGCTTTTTGAGCTCTTCCTTGGCTTTATCCATTTCGGCGTTGGCGCGGTTGGAAAGTTCCTTCTTGCCCGCCGCAACCAAGGCATCTTTCATGTTGGCCGTAAGCTTGCCGTAATCGATGCTGATGCGCGGCGATACAAGCGAGCCGCCCAAGGAGCCATCGATCTCGAACTGTTCCATGGAGCTTAGGACTTCCGAGGCCGTCAGGGAGTCCATGCCCATAACCTCTTCGCCTTCCTCGACGTTGGCCTTGAGGTTGTGAACCAGCAGTGAAAAGGGAATCTTGATGGAGTCTGCTGAAAAGTTTCCATCCAATTTGACATCGACTTTCCCCTCGGTGACTTCCACGGGGAACGAATCGCTGGTTTCAAGCGCATCGCCAATGGGGATGCCGGCCAGGTTAACGGAAATCGCATGCAATGCCGTCGGGTCGTCAAAGCGCAAAACGATATCGACGGAGGGCTCCCGAGCTTCGGAAGGAGTCAGAGTAATACGGGTCGGCTTGCCGTTTAGCTCGGGATGGCTGCTGACTTCGTCCGCCTCCAGTGTTTGCTCGGGTAGATCGCCTCTAAGCTGCACCTGTTCTATCCTGATTTTCCGGACGGTCCAGGCCGGTCGGTCGGCAACGAGATCGGCGGACGCCTTGAGGTATCCCTCTTTGTCAGCATCTACCAAGGCCCCGTCCTTGCTCGCTTTCGGGGTTTCGCCCCGGGAGGTGCTTTCGGCATTCATTCTGCGTTTCTTGAGATAGTCGTATGCCTTCTCGCCATATTTTTTCCAGTTTTTCGCGTTGGCCAAATAATCGTCGAACGACTTGCCGGCTTCCGCTTCTTTTTCCGCTTTCTCTTCTTCCTTTGTCTTGTCCTCTTCATAGACGGCTCCCGGCGATTCACGCGGAACATCCCGTTGGAGGACGCTACCCTCCAATAGGTCGATCGTATAATTTCGACTCAAGAGCTCGCTGACATCAAGGTCCGTTGCCAACCGGGAAATCTGGAACATGTTGTGGGTGGGTTTGTCGGGATCCGTCACCTGTAGCCTTCTGATTTCTATCTTTCCCTCAGCCAATGAAAAGTGCGACTCGGCAATATTGACTTCCGCACCGGTGGTCTTGGAAATTGCGGACTCCAGCGCATGTCGGACCACGAGATCCAAGAGGAAAAATTCCAGCGCTGCTCCGACAACAATCAAGACTGCTATAACCACAAGCCCCGATTTACGCAGCCAGGAGGACTTGGTGATGACCTCCTCTTCCAGTGCCAGCTTATTTTTTCCGAAGGCAAGCCAAAGCAGAAAGCGGGAAACTTTGTTGCCGAAGGTCTTGCCGATGATTTCATGCTGGTCGGCCTCCAGCATTTTCTTTCGTATGCGGACAACGGCGCTTCCTAGAATCGTTCCGAGGGCAATGCCGATCACCAGCGCATAAGGCAGGCTGCCCACCAATGCATAGACGTTCAGGTCCATCAATGCAGTGACCGGAGCATTGCAAAGTTTGCGGAACATGGCCTCTGCTCCCAGATTGTGAATAATGGCAAAACCGGTGTTGAAACTGATGCCCGCCAGCGCGAAACAGCAAATCTTTCCCACCGCTGCGCCGAGCAACACAAAGCTGACGTTGGCATTCAGCAACAGGGTTATCAGGATCGCTAGAACCACAGTGAAGCTGAATTGCGGGTTGAAGCCAATCAGTACACCGCACAAGGTGCCGAGAAAGATTTCCTTCCGGCCTGCGCCACCGCGCAGGATTTTGCCGATTTTGCGAATAAGTCTAATCATGGCGCTTCTCCTCTGAAAGTTTACACGCGAATTATGGTTATTCCCGGGCTTCCGGTCAATGGAATTGGTGGCGGTCGGTTTCTGCGATTATTGATTCCATGGTTGACGAGACGCTCTCATGCAAGGGTGCAGGGCTATGCCGGCCGGGATGGAAACTTTACGCTTTATGAAGACGAAGGTGTGAACTACAACTATAAAAAGGGCGCGTTCAGTGAAATCCCCTTAACCTACGACGAGCAGGAGAAGACCTTGACGATCGGCGCCTGCCAGGGGTCATTCCCGGGCATGCTCGAAAAGTGACCTTTGAAATCGTTTGGATAACGCCTGGGCAGAAGCCGGTTGTTTGTTTGGTTTTTTTGACGGAAGCGAAATAGCCGTGAATCTCGGCAAACGGAGTGTGGAATGATAAGGAAAAAAAACATAGCGAACATTATCCTGGGATTGTCGATGGCGTTGCTTTCGACATCGTGCCAGAGCAATGCCTCCGGGATTTCCCGATATGACGCACAGGCCAAGGAGCTGTTGGCCAAAATGACCCTCGACGAAAAGGTCGGGCAGATGACCCAGGCCGATAGCGGCGGACTCAAGGATCCGGCGGACATCAAAAACTATCACCTTGGCTCCATTCTTAGCGGCGGCAATTCCGATCCGTCCCCTGGCAACGGCATGGAGGCGTGGACGAAACTATACGAAACCTGCCAGAAGCAGGCGCTCCAAACCCGGCTCGGAATTCCGCTTCTGTATGGCATTGATGCCGTTCATGGGCACAACAACGTGCTCGGTTCCGTCATCTTTCCGCACAACATTGGGCTGGGTTGCACGCGCGATCCCGAACTTGTGGAAAAAATCGGGCGCATCACCGCGCTGGAAGTACGCGCAACCGGTATCAACTGGACCTTCGCTCCGTGCGTCACCGTACCGCAGGACGAGCGCTGGGGCCGGACCTACGAAGGGTTTTCCGAAGATCCGCAACTGGTCGCCGAGCTGGGCGCCGCCGCCGTTCGCGGCTTGCAGGGCAACAGCCTGTCCGATTCCGGATCCGTTCTGGCCTGCGCCAAGCACTTCGCCGGCGACGGCGGCACGCAGCCCGATTCCGGTGATTTCGTCAACGTCGGGGATACCTTCAATTGGGGCGGGAAGCGCTCCGGCTGGGACCAGGGGAATACGCAATGCGATGAAGAAACCTTCCGTCGCATCCATCTTGCCCCTTATCCCGCAGCCATCGAGGCGGGGGTGCTTAGCATCATGCCTTCCTACAGTAGCTGGAACGGGGTCAAGTGTTCCGCCAACAAATACCTGCTGACGGATGTGCTGAAAGGGGAGATGGGCTTCGAAGGATTCCTGATTTCCGACTGGGCGGCGATCCGGCAGATTGATCCGGATTTCAAGAAGGCAATCGGGATCTCGGTGAACGCCGGCATGGACATGGCCATGGAACCCACGCAATATCGGGAGTTCCATGACAACCTCAAGGAACTGGTCGAGGAGGGAACCGTTCCGATGTCGCGCATCGACGATGCCGTCTTCCGTATTCTTCGCGTCAAACTGGCGATGGGGCTGATGGACGAGGGTTATGAGCCCAAGGGCGATGCGGAATTGCAGAAGCAGTTTGGGGCGGACGAGCATAGGGCGGTGGCCCGCCAGGCCGTGCGCGAATCGCTGGTGCTGCTCAAGAACGAACACAAAATTCTTCCAATTTCCAAGACGCTGAAACGGATCCACGTCGTCGGCCAGGCGGCGGACAACATCGGCTACCAGTGCGGCGGATGGATGATCAAGTGGCAAGGCGATTCCGGCGAGGTCACTCCGGGCGGTACCACGATCCTTGCCGCGATCAAGCAGACGGTTTCGCCGGAGACCACCGTTACCTATTCTGCGGACGGCACCGGTGCGGCCGGTGCGGACATCGGCGTTGTCGTGGTTGGCGAGAAGCCCTATGCCGAAGGGCTCGGCGACAGCAAAACACTCGCGCTTTCCGACGAGGAACGGGCCGCCGTAGCAAACCTCAAGGCGTCCGGCATTCCGGTCGTAACGGTGCTTCTTTCCGGAAGACCGGTGATCATCAACGACATTTTGGACCAGTCCGATGCCTTTGTTGCCGCCTGGCTTCCGGGTACGGAGGGGCAGGGCGTAGCCGACGTACTCTTTGGCGACTACAAACCGACCGGCAAGCTTTCCTTCACCTGGCCCCGATCCATCGACCAGCTACCCATCAACAAA
>JBNKSB010000204.1:0-4292 GCA_050297095.1 Pontiella sp.
CTGCTTGATGCGGTTGGCATAGAGCCGGGACTAACCATCATCCTCTTCACCCTCGACGAGACAGCTTACAGTCGCGAACTGGCCCCGCTTGCAGGCGCCTATCCGGCGCTCAAGCTTGGCCCGCCCTGGTGGTTCTTCGACAGTTACGAGGGAATCAAACGGTTCCGTGAAACGACAACGGAAACATGTGGCTTCTACAACACTGCGGGTTTCAATGACGATACCCGCGCTTTCTGCTCGATCCCCGCCCGGCACGATGTCGCGCGGCGGTCGGACTGCGCTTATCTCGCAGGACTGGTGTCAACCGGCCGGCTGCGGGAAAGCGATGCCTACGAGGTGGCTCACGATCTGACGTACCGCCTCGCCAAGCAAGCATATCAGCTTTGATTGCTATCAGGTTCTAACGGGAGGAATTGGACCATGAAATCACTGTTAATTGCACTACTCGCCAGCGTGGCGATGACATCGGCTGCCGCAGCGTGTGAAACGACGCTGCGTTCGTCTGACACCCATCCGGATGGCTACCCCACCGTTGAAGGTGTGAAGGCCATGGGCAAAAAGCTTGAGGAACTGACCGGCGGACGTCTCTGCGTGGAAGTTTTCCATTCCGCACAGTTGGGCGAAGAAAAAGACACGATTGAGCAGACACAGTTCGGCGTGATCGATCTCAACCGCGTGTCGCTTGGCCCGTTCAACAACATCATTCCGGAAACGCAGGTTCCCTCGCTTCCATACATCTTCAAGTCTGTCGACCACATGCATCATGTGATGGACGGTGATGTGGGGCAGGAAATTCTGGGCGCGTTTTCGGCTCACGATCTGATCGGTCTTGCATTCTACGACGGCGGCTCGCGTTCATTCTACAACAGTCAGCATCCGATCAAATCCATGGACGACCTGAAGGGCATGAAGTTCCGCGTCATGCAGTCTGACATGTTTGTCGACATGGTGGGCGCGCTTGGTGCCAATGCTACGCCGATGCCTTATGGCGAGGTTTACTCGGCGATCCAGACCGGGGTAATCGACGGCGCGGAAAACAACTGGCCATCCTATGACACATCCGGTCACTTCGAAGTGGCAAAATACTATACACTCGACCAGCATTTGATGGTTCCCGAAGTTCTCGTGATGTCGAAGCAGTCATGGGACAAATTGAGTGCGGAAGATCAAGCTGCTGTGACTGAAGCTGCCAAGGAATCGGTCAAGGTCCAGCGCGAATTGTGGGCTGCTCAGGAAAAGGTATCCGAAGACAAGATTCGTGCATCAGGTGCGGAAGTTGTTACCGATATCGACAAGACCCCGTTCATCGAAGCGATGAAGCCGGTTTATGAGAAATACGTAACCAACCCGAAGCTGAAAGATATGGTTAGCCGTATCCAGGCGATCGACTGATAGGCTGTGCTATCCTTTGCCTGCGGCGCATTTGCCGCGGGCATTTTTGAAACTGGGGAGGTTTCGGTGCGCAATTTCATGCTCCGTACAGCCGATACAACCGGCGCGGTGGCGACAATTGCATTGTGGATTGCAGGTGTCGGCCTTTTTGCAATGACGGTCTCAATCGCTATGCAGGTATTCTGGCGTTATGTCTTGAATAATTCGCTTATCTGGACAGAACCGGCGTCGGTGATGATCATGGGCTGGTTTATCTTCCTGGGTGCTGCAGTCGGCATCAAGGAGGGTTACCACCTTTCATTCGACGTTGTCCTCTATTTCATTCCCAAAAGCGTCCGCCCCTGGCTCCATTCCATTTCGGATATGGCCGTTGCCGCCTTCGGCATTGGCATGATCTGGTACGGGTGGGAACTGGCGGCCAAGACAGTCAACAACATGATGCCATCGCTCGGCATATCCGATGCTTTCAATTTCGCACCCCTTGTGGCCGGTGGCGTCCTTGTCGTCCTATTCTCACTCGAACGCATATTGCGACGTTTAGCTGGCCTGCACACCGCACGCTTTGGGGAAGACGAATCCGGAGAGGAATTGTAATGGAACTCTGGGTCTTGTTTGGTACATTTGTCTTCCTGCTTGCAATCGGCACACCGGTTGCCTTCTGTCTTGGCGTGGCCTCCTTTGCAACCATCCTTTATCTCGGCCTGCCGCCGGTGGTGGTGTTTCAGCGCTTGAATTCCGGCGTTTCGGTCTTCGCGCTCATGGCCATTCCATTCTTTATCTATGCGGGTGATCTGATGGTGCGCGGCGATATTGCCCGCAGGCTTGTCGCACTCGCGGGTGCCATGGTTGGGCACATGCGCGGCGGTCTTGGGCAGGTTAATATCATGGCGTCGGTCATGTTTGGTGGCGTGTCCGGTTCTGCCGCCGCTGATGCATCGGCTGTTGGCGGTTTGATGGTGCCGCAAATGCGCAAGCGCGGCTATGATGTCGACTATGCCGTCAATATCACCGTTGTCGGTTCGATCATCGCGCTCATGATCCCGCCAAGCCACAACATGATTATTTATTCAATCTCGGCAGGCGGCAAAATCTCGATTGCCGACCTATTCACCGCCGGTATTCTACCGGGTGCAATCCTCGCGATTTCCCTGATGGTGGCCGCCTGGTTTGTGGCAACCCGGCGTGGTTATCCCACCGAGAAATTCCCAGGCCTTGCAGCGCTTGGAAGACTCTTCCTCAATGCTGTGCCAGGGCTGATACTCGTTGCCATCATTTTCGGCGGCGTCCGCTCGGGCATCTTCACCGCCTCAGAGTCTTCAAACATCGCGGTGGTCTATGCGCTCCTTGTAACGCTTGTGGCTTATCGTTCACTCAGCTGGAAGGACTTTGTGGAGGCGACCAAGGCCGCCGTTCGAACAACCGCAATGGTTCTACTTGTAATCGGTTGTGCCAATGCTTTCGGCTGGCTTCTCGCCTATATGCGGGTGCCGACAATGATGGTTGCAATGCTGCAGGAATTTTCAGAAAACCCGATCATCATCCTGCTGCTTATCAATGTGGTGTTGCTCATCCTTGGCACCTTCATGGATATGTCACCATTGATTGTTATTACGACGCCTATCTTTCTACCTGTTGCTCAGGCCTTTGGGGTGGATCCCGTCCATTTTGGTGTCATCCTTGTGCTAAACCTCGGTATCGGGCTTTGCACACCGCCGGTTGGTGCTGTTCTCTTCGTCGGCTGTGCGGTGGGCAAGATACCAATTTGGCAGGTCATGCGATCGATATGGCCATTTTACGCGGCGGCGGTGATGACGCTGCTTCTCGTAACCTACGTGCCTTCGCTTTCGCTGTGGCTACCCTCGCTATTCCACTGATACGGAGGAAGATATGCGGAACGAATTTCCAAGGGTAACTCCGGCACCCGGCGTGACCCGTCAGGTGCTCGCGGAAAACAGCGATCTCATGGTGGTGTCATTCGCTTTTGAGGCAGGTGCGGAAGGCAGCCTGCACAGCCACCCTCATGTGCAATCAACCTTTGTGCGTGAAGGCCGGTTTCGATTCACGCTTGAAGACAAGACCTTTGAAGTCGGGCCGGGCGACAGCTTCGTCATCCCCTCCGGCGCGGAACATGGACGTGTCTGCCTGGAAACGGGCGAACTGATCGACACTTTCACGCCGCGCCGCGATGACTTCCTTTGAGAAAAAGAGGCTCCCATGACCACGACCACCGAAACACGATACGCCGTTGATCCCGCAACGACCAAAACATTTGGCACACAGGCGCTGCGGGACCATTTCCATGTGGGCGACCTCTTTGTCGCTGGCACAATCAAGCTTGTGTATTCGCATTATGACCGCCTGATCCTCGGATCTGCCGTGCCGGACGGAAGCCCGCTCGTTCTTGATCACGTCAAGGAAACCGGCACGCCGAATTTTCTGGACCGTCGAGAGGCGGCAATTCTGAATATCGGTGCTGCGGGAACTGTTGAAACCGGTGACCAATCGTACGAAATCGGCCATGGCGAAGTCCTCTATATTGGCCGCGGCTCCGGCCCGATCACGTTTTCCGGCAATGGCCGCTTCTATATTCTGTCGGCTCCGGCACACAGAACATGCCCGACACGGCTGATCACGCTGGCCGACGCACGCCGGGTGGAAATGGGTGCGCGGGAAACCGCAAATGAGCGGACGATTCTTCAGTTTCTGCATCCTGATGTCTGCGAAAGCTGCCAACTGGTGATGGGCTATACGCAATTTGCCGAAGGGTCGATCTGGAACACGATGCCGGCCCACCTGCACGACAGGCGGATGGAAGCCTATCTCTATTTCGACCTTCCTGAAAAGCAGCGTGTTTTCCACCTGATGGGGCAGCCTGACGAAACACGCCATATCGTGATGGC
>JBNKSB010000205.1:0-8015 GCA_050297095.1 Pontiella sp.
CTCAATAATCTAGCCCTGCGATGGTTCTACCGGTTGCGTTTCACCGCCGGCGCGGCTCTTGAAAGTAGCATTGAAATCTATTCGCCGGAATCGCATGAAGATGGAGACGAGGAACGATGATCCATATGGCCTACAGCACGATGTTGGTGGTGTTTGTCTCGGTTCCGTTGCTGGTTGCGGGGATTTTGGCACTGTTTTACAGCTTTCGTACGCTACATCGCCCGCTACGGTCGCATGAAAGCATCTATGAGTGCAGTCATTGCGGCCATGTCTATGCTATCGCCCGGAATCGCCCCATGGATAGGTGTCCGCGTTGCGGGACTCTGAACGATGCCATCCGGTCGCAGCCCTAGGTCAACGGGCCGCCGGGCTTGTCGTGGATGACGGTGTTGGATGCTACATGGTTCTGTTCGGGGTGGTCGGCCATGTAGTGGAGTCCGCGGCTTTCCTTGCGCTGCTCTGCGGAGCGGATGATCAGCTCGGCAACATCGGCGATGTTGCGTAGCTCCAGCAGGTCGGAGGTGACGAGATAATCGCCGTAGTATTCCTTGATTTCCTGGCGCAGATTGCGGATGCGGGCGCGGGCGCGGGCTAGCCGGCGGTCGGTACGGACAATGCCCACGTAGTCCCACATAGCGGTACGCACTTCGTTCCAGTTGTGCTCAACCACAACGGCTTCGTCGGAGGAAACAGCTTCGCCGCACCGCCATGGAGGAATCGGAACCTCCTCGTGCAGATCCTTCCAGACCCTGGAAATTTCAAGCGCGGTTTCATGGCCGCATACCAGGGCTTCAAGCAGCGAATTACTGGCGAGTCGGTTGGCGCCGTGCAGGCCGGTGCTGGCAACTTCGCCACAGGCGTAGAGGCCGGGGAGCGCGGTGGTGCCGTTGACTTCAGCCACTACGCCGCCACAGGAATAGTGGGCTGCCGGAACGACGGGGATAGGATCCTTTGCCATATTGATCCCATAGTGCAGGCAAGCGGCGTATAGATTGGGAAAGCGTTCGCGCAGGAATGATTCGGGGCGATGCGTGATGTCGAGATAGACATACGGGTCGCCGTGCTTTTTCATGACAAAGTCAATAGCGCGCGCCGTGATATCACGGGTGGCAAGCGAGCCGCGGGCATCGAAATCCTGCATGAATGAGTTGCCGCGAATGTCTTTCAATTCAGCGCCTTCGCCCCGGACCGCCTCGGAAATCAGGAAAGATTTGGCCTGGGGGTGGTAGAGACAGGTTGGGTGGAACTGGACAAACTCCATATTGCGGATCGGCAATCCGGCCCGCCAAGCCATGGCGACCCCGTCCCCGGTGGCGATGTCGGGATTGGAGGTGTAGGGATAGACCTTGCCGAGCCCGCCCGTGGCCAGCACCGTGCAGGTGGCGTGAACCGGGAATATCTGGTTGGTGGTCTTGTCGAGAAAGTAGGCGCCAATGCAACGGTTCGGGCCGGGGTGCTCAATCCAGCCTGTGGTGATGAGATCGATGGCCATCAGGTTTTCGCAAAGGGTGATGTTTTTTTGTTTTAGGGTTTCCTCGATAAGACCCCGCATCATGGCCTGCCCGGTGATGTCGCCGGCATGGAGTACGCGGCGGTGGGAATGGCCGCCTTCCTGCCCGAGGTCGTATTCGTTTACATGCCCTTTACGCCGTCGCCGATCAAACTCAATGCCCATGTGCTCGAGTTCGATGATTCGTTCATATCCCTCGGTGATGATTTTTTCGGTTGTTTCAAGATCGCCTAGTCCATGTCCGGTGTTGAGTGTGTCCTGCACATGCGCGTCGATGGAATCATTTGCATCGACCACACAGGCAATCCCGCCCTGGGCGTAGAAGCTGTTGCATTCGGATGCGTTAACCTTGCTGGCTACCAACACGCGTCCGTGCCTGGCTAGTTCCATGGCGGCGGTCAGTCCTGCCAAGCCGCTTCCTATAACGAGAAAGTCGTATGTTTTGTCCATTGGAGTTGTTCCACATGTTTACGGGGTTGAAAAAACATACGATGTAATAGGCAAAACATCAACTGTTGGGGAAGGAGATCAGGGATCTTTGAGAGCGTGATGCCGGCCTAGCTCTGCATTTGTTGCTGGATGCGTATTTCAACATCATGCTCGTAGAGCGCGTTGAGGATTTCGTGGAGGTCGCCTTCCATTACGCGGTCGAGCTTATAGAGCGTCAGGTTGATGCGGTGGTCGGTCAGGCGGTTCTGCGGGAAATTATAGGTGCGGATCTTTTCGGAGCGGTCGCCGGAGCCAACCATTGATTTGCGTTGCGAGGCCTCGGATTCGGCTTTTTTACGCTGCTCTTCGTCAAAAAGCTTGGCGCGCAGCACCTTCATGGCGGCGGCCTTGTTTTTGTGCTGTGATCGCTCGTCCTGGCACTGCACGACCACGCCGGTGGGAATGTGCGTGATACGGATTGCGGAGTCGGTCGTATTAACGTGCTGACCGCCGGCGCCGGAGGCGCGGTAGGTGTCGATCCGCAGGTCTTCGGTGCGCACTTCAATATCCACGTCTTCGGCTTCCGCCAAAACGGCAACCGTGGCCGCGGAGGTGTGGACACGACCTTGTGTTTCCGTCGCGGGTACGCGCTGTACACGATGGGTTCCGACCTCATGCTTCAGCGCTTTGTAGACCTCATCTCCTTCGACGGAGAATGAGATCTCCTTGTAGCCGCCTGATTCGGATGGGCTGACATCCATTACGGAATACTTCCACCCACGATTGTCGAAATAACGGGTATACATGCGGAACAGATCGCCACAGAAAATACCTGCTTCGTCGCCGCCGGTTCCCGCGCGGATTTCCATGATCACGTTGCGGCTGTCTGTTGGATCGGGCGGAATAAGCGCCACCATCAGTTCACGCTCGGCCTGTGGCATTTTTTCTTCGACCTCCGCCATCTCCATTTCCGCCATTTCCCGCAACTCGGCGTCCGAGTCGGCATCGGACAGGATCGCTTCGCTTTCGGTTTTGGAATCAGCCAGCGAAAGCACTTGTTTTGCGCAATCTGCCAGTTTTTTCTTGTGCGCATACTCACGCATGCATTCCTGCATCTTCTTGGGGTCGGAGGATACCTCAGGGAGTGACATGCGGGTTTCGAGCTCGCCAAGCTTGGATTGAAGTGCTTCCAGATAAGCGTGATCTATCATGAGAGGTTCCGGTTGTAAACAGTGTGGTATAGACGCAAAAAGGCCGAACCGGCTTGCGCGGGTTCGGCCATCCAGCAGAAGTCCGGACTAGTACATGCCGCCAGCGAAACGCTTCTTGAAGCGATCCACACGACCTTCCGTATCGATGAACTTGGCCTGGCCCGTGAAGAGCGGATGGCAGCTGGAGCACGTGTTGACGTGCATTTCCTTAACCGTCGAGCGCGTATTGATTTCGTTGCCACATGCGCAACGAATCACCGCTTCGTCGTAGTTGGGATGGATATCTTTTTTCATCGCAAAAAATCCTCGTGTTCAATTGGGAGCGTGGTTTTTAAACAAACCCACCTATGCAGCGCAAGGCTAACTTTCGTTTTTTTGAGAGCGACGGGTGTCATCATCCGGACAATTCGGCAACGCTCAGAAGGGAGATGGAAGATCTTTTCGGGTGTAGCCGACTTCAGCAAGAACCTTGTCCGTGGTTTGGAAGTGACATTTGGCTGTGTCGAGCAGAATGCCCGGCCCTTTGTCCGCCACGAGTTTTTCAGCTTCCTTTCGCACTTTGGTGGATGCCCCCTTGGGAACCTCAAGGTTGTATTCCTTTCCCATTTTTCGCAGGGCGTAGACAAAACCGGCCCGGGCAAGGATGGACGCGGCCGCAACGGCTGGGTCAGATTCGGCCTTGGTGCGTTGGTCCAATCTGATTTTTTTTCCTTTTTCAAGTAATGCGCGCTCGATTTGGTGGGTAGGGCCAAATTTATCGGACAGGGCTCGCGGACAATCAGGCACTTTTTCCAGCAGGTTTTCAATGGCTCGGGCATGGCCCCATGCCAGCATTTTGTTCACGTTGCGGATTTTCAAATACATCCGGTTGTAGGCGCGTGGGCCGATCGTTACCATGGCACAGCGGTCCCCCAATAGCTTACGGATGTCGCGCGCCATGTTCATAGCGACGTTATCCGATGAAATCTTTTTGCTGTCGCGCACTCCCATGTCCCTAAGTTTGTTGACTAAATCTTCGTCGACATAGGCTGAAGCCACGACGAGGGGGCCAAAAAAATCACCTTTGCCGCTTTCATCGATTCCCATGTGGGGTTGGAAAGCTTCCGGATCATGAAAGTCTTCATAGCCGAGGATTGCTTCCTTCAGGATCTCTGGCTCCAAGGTAAAGGTAATCCATTCCTTGGCCGCCTTGCCCTGAACGAGCAGTTTTCCCGATTTATACAGATTGATTCTGCAGTCCGGGATGGAGACCGCGATCTTTGTATGAGGCACGTTTTCCGGGAGGTATTTGGAATGTTGGAGAATTTTGGATAGCGCCTGCTGCTGGTGTTCATCCAATTTAAATGTAAAAGAATTCGTATTCATAAAAAACACTATAGTATAAGGAGGTTAAATTGGCTAACAGAAGTTCAGTTTATGGGTAAAGCCGCATTTTAGAGGATTTTTTTGTGCGATGATTTTTACGGGGGCATTGAGGCGTGCATTTTTAGCTGCAGCAACGTTGTTGGTGTTGAATGTTGCTGCTTCCGAAGCGGAGAATAAGGCGCAGGAGATAGTTCCCACCCATGCAGATGCAGCGCTTGTTTTTGCGAAATATACCGGGTTGTTTGAAAGATACATTCCAGAAGATGCGCCGCTTGGTGAGTGTGTGTCGTTTTTAAATGGAGTAGGTATTTATTTCGGAATGCTTGATGTGGTCAATGGATCTGAATTTTCTATAAAGGATTGCGCGCGGGTCATGGGACAGATGAATCTCTTGTTTTCCGGGGAAGCGCAATTTGTTGCAGGAAAGGTTGCATTGCCGAATAATGTTGATTCATGGCAGAAATTTTGTATTTTGAACAACGTCGATTATGTTCAAGGTTATCGGGAATTGATTGCAACCTTAACTGTATTGAATGAGAAATAGATGCAGTAAGAGCTTGAATGAGAAAAATTGTTTTGCTCGAATGTGTGAGCATTTAAACGGGGGTTTCAGAATGAATAGACAGAAATGGATCGTTGCGTTGATAATCGGAGCTTTGACTGCTTCTTTCGGCAATGCCTTTGCTCAAACTGAGGCGCCTGACGAGGTCTCGCGCTTGATATCATCTGCTGATAATGCGGTATCGCAGGCTCGAAAAGCCATTGAGAAAGGAAAAGAGCTGGTCACGCTGATCCCCGAGGATTCTCCCTATCATTCAGAGGCGATACAAATGCTTCAGAGTGCATTTTCTAACTGGAAGATTACGGTTGGTGCATTGGAGGGCGCTAAGCAGAGTGCCAGTAAAATCTCATCGGCAGCGGATTCCTCCATATCGGAAGATTATGAATTGCTTGCCAAAGGAAATGCCCATGTAGCTTATTCCGGCGCACAAGTTGTACAGATCGCCTTGGCTTATGTGGAGGCGGTCGCGACCAATAAAACGGAGTCTCTTGATTTGATTCGCAATGCAATGCAAGATGCTTTGGCCGCCTCATCGCAGGTTCAGTTTTACTACGAAAAAGTAAAAACCCTCATCTCGGATAAATACTCTAAATAAGGAGTGGTCATGAAAAAAAGCATATTAATTAAAAGCTGTTTCGTTGCATGTATTCTGTCTTTTTCGGTTGTAGGTCAGTCTAAAGCAGTGGACTTGGCTGGAGATTCCGTTGTTATGGAAGCGGTTGAATCCATGGTGGCTTCCGTCAAGGCAAGGTTGGTAGATGCTGCCCTTAATGGTGATGCCGATACCGTTCTTGAAATCCAGAAGCGTGAAGCTGCCGTTGATTCGGCTGTAACTGCGGCGCGTAATGCTTTTGCCAAGGTGGAGCTCCATGTGAGAAATGGAGATGTGGATGCTGCCGATACGGCTGAAGAGGAGTTGGTTGCTGCTTGGTATAAGGTCCGGGATGCCCTGATGGGTGCCGTTTCCGAGTTGGCTGTTGATGGTGATTCGAACGATGAGTCGGACAGCGCGCCTGGTGGTGGAGGGCCTGGAAGTCCTGATGATCCGCCAAACCCCCACGAGAAGCCATGGGGACCTCCTGCGGATATTCTGGGAGAATTGTTCGGAGATTTCTGGGATGCCTCGGCGTTTGGTCATGGTCAGGGCTTGGATGAGTTCGAAGCCACTCCGGAATAAGTAGTTTTTAAATTGGCAAGACCGGCATAAAGCCACGTAAACGGGAGTTTAATCATGAGTAAAAGGTCGCTGTGTTTATTTCTGACAGCATCGATGGTTGCCGTCTCCTCCATGGCGGAGCAAGAGCAAGTAATTACCATTCAGAACCACCTTCGGTTTGGATATGATGATAACATTTATCTGGATGCAACTGGGCAGGAGTCTTCCGAAATCATAGACGTATTGAATGTTTCTGGAAAACTGAAGTTTTCGAGCAGAACCGATGCCGTCTTTTCCTTTCAGCCTGAACTCAGGTATCGTTTTGATGCCGATCCCGATACTATATCATTTTACGATGTATACGGAAAGTTGAGCCATGCATTATCGCCACGCGCTTTTCTCACTATTACTGATAGAATGCGCTATCAACTTCGGGATGCGCAGTCCGGAAACACATCGCGGACTGACCAGAATTATTTGGAAAACGACCTTAATGGCGCTGTGGATATCACTGTTAGTCCCAAGGATCAACTTACGTTGGGCGGGGGATATGAATTCCGGAACTGGGATGATGATAATTATGGCGAATGGAATGCGGTAAAGTTTACAGGCGGTAATAACTACACGAAATCTGTGATCAATGGATCTTATTACAGAGCGCTGAATAACGAAGTTACCAAGCTTATGCTTGGAGGTGATTACGTTAATTATACGTATGACGGGGATCGTGGTGAGTTTGGTACGTTCACTGTTATGGGGGGGGGCGACCACGTTTTCAGTCCTAGCATGTCAGGTTACGGCAGAATGGGGGCATCGTTTGCGTCAACAGAGTCTCCAATTATGACTCCCACAGGAGTGTCCACCGTATCGTCCGATAACACAAATCCCTATCTGGATGCCGGGGTTAGCTACAAATCATCGGAGAGAACCCAGTTCAATGCTGGAATGGGATACTCCACTTATAGATCGGAAAACTCCATCTTCAACTCGCAGGAGCGTTTCAATATGCGGTTTGGTTTGAGGCATGATCTTTCGAGTAAATTCAGTGTTGCGAGTTCGGTTTCGTTCATCATGAGTGCCTATGACGGTGACACAGCAGTTGGAGGTGTACGTCCTGATGTAAATGATGACTTTTTTCAGTTTAACCTGCGTGGATCCTATCAGATTAACCGCAACAACTTCTTGGAAATCGGTTATGAATATACCGACCGCTCAACAAACAGATTGCTTGCTGACTTCGATCGCAACCGTGTCGATATAGGATGGCGGTTGAAGCTGTAGGCATAAAGCTTTATTGTAGTTTTGATTTGAATGCCAAGGTGGTGAAAGTTTACTTTCTCCACCTTGATTTTTTAACTTGGAGTACCTCAGATGAGTTCAGAGACAACGCAACAGTCGAACACCCTTCATTTTCTCGATTATTGGCGGGTTATTCGCTCCCGAAAAGAGATTGTTCTGGCTGTTGCCTTTCTGGTGGTGATTACCGGCACGGTATATACCCTGATGTTGCCCAATATCTACCAGTCCTCAGTGCGGATAGCGGTCTCTGAAGATGCTCCCGAAATAAATCCTTTTGCTGGGCAGCAAAGTTACTATTCCACTTATAATCCGTATTTTCTGCGAACCCAGTTTGAGATTATCCAGTCGAAACCCATCTACGATGCGGTTATTAATCGGCTGAACCTTCAGGAAGAATGGGGGTCGGACGGGCAGCCTGTGGCTCGCGAGGTGGCGTTGAAAATCCTTGAAAACAGTATCACTTTGATACAGGACCGCGATACG
>JBNKSB010000206.1:0-5411 GCA_050297095.1 Pontiella sp.
GAGCGACAAGATTTGAACTTGCGACCTCTACCACCCCAAGGTAGCGCTCTAGCCAGGCTGAGCTACGCCCCGACTTTCCATATCGGAAAATTGAGGCGCAGAAACTATCACGCTCCCCTGCGAGCGTCAACGCCGCGAGTCAGAAAAGATACGTCCGGTTTCTCCTGTCGAAAAAAAGGGGGTTTACTGGATGGCTCGGCTGGAAAAACAAGGGGCATCCTGTATCGTGTGCGCTTAATTTAGGAATAACTCATGTACTTTGACTATGCTGCCACCACGCCTCCGAACGCGGAGGTCTTGAAAACGTTTGATGCGGTCAACCGGGATTTCTGGGCGAACCCGAGGTCTTTGTATGAGCCGGGTGCCCGGGCTGAGCTGTTGCTCGAGCAGGCCCGCAACCAGGTGCAGACGTTGCTGGGCGCAAACAAGGGATACCGGTGCATATTGACGAGCGGAGCCACCGAGTCAAACAACATGGCCATCAAAGGGGTCGCGCATCAGTACCGGCAGCGCGGTCGCCACATTATCACTAGTGCTGTCGAGCATCCTTCCGTGATGGAGGTATGTCGATATCTGGAGCAGGAGGGCTGGGAGCTGGATGTGTTGCCGGTGAATGGTGCGGGATCGGTTGATCCCGATCATCTGCAGGCGGCGCTGCGCCCGGATACGGTTTTGGTTTCGCTGATGCATGTGAACAATGAAACCGGTTCGATCAACGATATTCAACGGCTCGGCTCCATCGTCAAGGAGAACAGCAACGCCGCCTTTCATGTCGACGCCGCGCAGTCCGTGGGCAAGCTGGCCCTTTCGCTGGCGGGAAGTCCGGTCGATCTGTTAACGTTTTCGGCCCACAAGTTTTTTGGGCTCAAGGGATCGGGGGCGCTTATTCTTCGTGATGGGGTTCACGTCAGGCCGTTGCTGCACGGCGGCGGTCAGGAATTTGAGTTGCGGTCCGGGACGGCGGACGGCGCGCGCGCGGCGGCACTGGCCAGGGCGTTGCGGCTCTCTCTCGAAAACCAGGGCGAAGTACAGACCCGGGTGCGCTCGTTCAAAAACATGATCGCGGATGCGTTCGGCTCGGTTCCGGATACGGCATTGAATGGTACGTTGGAAAAGTCGTCTCCCTTCATCATAAATTATTCCGTTGCGGATGTTCAGCCGGAAACGCTGCTCCAGGCGTTGGCCGAAAAAGGAATTTATATTTCGACGGTGTCGGCCTGTTCTTCGCGGAAGGCCGCCGAGAGCGCGGTGGTGCTGGCCCTGACCGGTAGCCATGAACGGGCTCGGACCAGTATTCGAATCAGCATGTCCGCGCTGACGACCCGGGATGAAGTCGAGATGCTATGCCGTGTCATCGGACCGTTGGTTGAACCATTGCGCATGAAACGAAAGTAGGGGAAGGATGCAGTACGACGCCATACTCGTTCGCTACGGCGAGCTATTTCTGAAGGGCAAAAACAAACGCCGTTTCATCGACCGGGTGTTCCATACGATTCAGACCAAGCTCGCAGGCATTCCCGGGCTTGCTCTGGAAAAAAAGAACGACCATGTCCTGGTATTGTTGAACGGTGCGGATTGTCAGTCCGTCATCCGGCAGTTGGACTTCGTGTTCGGGATCCATTCCTACGCCCTGGGCAAAATCTGTGAAAGCTCGCTGGAATCGATCTGCGAAGCCGCGTTGCCGCTGGCGGTTGACGCTTGTCGTGGTGGACGGGCCATCAAATTCGAGACAAAGCGTGCGTGGAAGCAGTTTCCCTTGACCTCAATCGAAGTGTCTCAGCAGGTGGCCGAACATGTCGGCGAACATGCGCCGGAAGGGTCGATCCGCTACAATGTGGGTCATCCCGATCACGTGGTGCATATTGCCGTCAAAAAGCAGTACACCATGGTGGTGGCAGCTGTTGTTCCTGCAAGCGGCGGTCTTCCGATCGGATTGAATGGGCGGGCGCTGTTAATGCTCTCCGGCGGGCTTGATTCGCCCATTGCCGGATATCTGATGATGAAACGCGGGTTGCTACTGGAAGGAATTCATTTTGAGTCGCCCCCGCATACCACGGTTCGCGCCCGCCAGAAGGTGTTCGATCTCGCTGAAAAGCTGGCCCACTATCTCCCGAATGGAGCACTGCCGATCCATGTGATTCCCTTCACCAAGCTGCAACAGGAACTCTTTGCCCGGATTCCCGAAAGCTACGGTATGACGGTGATGCGGCGCATGATGTACCGGGTGGCCGCCGGCATCGCCGAACGTCGCGGGATCCGGTTGCTGGCCAACGGCGAAAGTCTGGGGCAGGTGGCATCCCAGACCCCGGACAGCATGTACGCCATCAATGCCGTCACCCGCATGCCGGTGGTACGCCCGGTGGCCTGCATGGACAAGTCGGAGATTGTCGATATCGCCCGCAGGATAGACACGTTTGATATCTCAATCCGACCTTACGAGGATTGCTGTACCGTATTTGTTCCCAAGTTTCCGGTGACAGCACCCAAAGCCAGCAAATGTGACTTCTACGAGAGCAAGTTCGATTGGCAGCCCTTGGTGGAGGAATGCATTGAGCATGCAAAGTTGGTCGAGGTTCGCGCCGGGTATCCCATCTCGCTGGACAGCGATACAACTGACGAAATCTGCTCCCTTTTGTGAACTTGGAGTTAAAACCGCGAATGAACGTGAATAAATGCCAATGATGGCAAAAGCATCTGTTGCTGCTGAGGAATATGGCATAAGTACATTGAAATGAAGGTTTATTAAAGTCCAGTGACGGTTCGGTTCTTTCAAGCAATCCGACCCCATCTCCGCCAGAGATACGGAAAATCAAATTGTCCTGATTTTTAGGTGTAATTCGGTTGACCGACACAGGCGGTTCCGTATACTACGCGCTTCAATTTTACGGCGAGATAGCTCAGTCGGTAGAGCAGCGGATTGAAAATCCGCGTGTCCCCAGTTCGATTCTGGGTCTCGCCACCACCTTAAATCCCTAATTCGAAATGAGTTAGGGATTTTTTATTTCTGGTCGGCTTGGGCTTCCATTGTGAAATAAGGCATGGTTTGCCTTCTAATTTCTTCTTTGTGGAGGAATCGCCGCATTCCTAATAGCCACTTTTACGTTTTCATGTAGCCCGTCTTTGATTCAGGATTGGGTCGGGTTTTACTTTCTTCTTGTTTTCCACGGATCTCCCTATACTATATTATTAGATTGAAAACCTTTAAAGTATTGCAATGTTGTGGGCTAGGGGATCGCGGAATTTCCACTTTTTGTGTTTAATACGGCAATAGGTGGAAAATCTGTCCACCCCATAAGGGTGATATGTGGAAAAAGTCCGTCCATTAACCTATATGAATGTAATAGGGGGAAAAAGTCCACCTGACCAACTGTTGGGCACGGAAATATATTAATTCACAAGGAGGGAACTATGCGTACACGGACCAATATCAGAACAGAAATTCAAGTTGCATTTTATTGCTGTTTGATGGCGACTCTTACTGGGTGTACTACGACTTCCAATAAACAAGACCTTGTTCTGGAAGAACTTAAAGGTATCCGCTCATCCATGGATCAGATTGTTGATCATTTGTCGGAGCAGGATGCTTATCGCAAGAAGTTGATTACCTTCTCTTCTAAGTTTGGTTCTTCAACCATTGGAGAGGGAGTTAATATAGAAAAGTTAGCTGATATCACTTTGCCAGATAATCCCAGCTCAGAAGATGTGAAAAAATACATCGACCAAATCAAAGTTGCGAGCACTGGACAACGTGGTATGTCAACGAGAGATCCTCAAGTGGAGATGTTAAAAGCAGTTGGGCAGGAAAATGTCCCGCTTCTCATTGACGCACTTCTAGAGAGTACTCAAGTTTACCCGTTTAGATACCATGCGATCTATGCGATTCAGGGATTAGCTACTGGGACCCATAAAGCATTGATTCTTGAGTCCCTTCCCCAAGAGCCAAGATTGGCGGGTATAGTTCTGGAAAATGGGTGGGAACAGGATGCTCACGATATTTTAGTGGCAGGCTTGGAGAAGGGGCAACCGCTTGAAATGGACTGGCTAAGAGCTCTGACATCCTTGAGAGATCCAGAAACCTACCCTTTGTTGAGAGACTATTTTATTAATGGAAAAAATGCCTACTGGACATACGCAATAATAAAAGATTTGCCTATAGAGGACTTAGATGGGGCGGTAACAGAAGCATGGAAGAATAGCCAGTATGACCATGAGTATTCACGCCAAAGAATGGCAATGGTTGCAGTCGAATATGGACACCTTGATGCGCTTGAATACCTGATAGAGACATTAGCCTCTCCTTCTGCATCCACTCGTAGTCATACCCTGAGAGATATTCGTTTGCTTGTGATGGGAGCTACTGGCTTAAGTGAAAGCAATGAAAAGTTGGCAGAGTGGTTTAACACCAATCGTGATCATTTGATATTTGATTCGAGATCGCAGAAGTTTGTTATTAATTCGGAGTCAGAAAAGCAAAACTAAAGTGGCCCAACCAGAGCATGGATCTGACACGGTACAACGCCGGTCAATTAGGTCAAAATCTGACTCCCGTGTCAGCTCACGCTTAACGTTGGAAATAAAGGAGAATAAAAATGGGAACCGAAATTCCAGATCAAGAAGAAGCTCAGACAACCAAGGAAACATCAAATCCGAAAGTAGAGACTGCGCCGGAACCGGAGTCGCCGCCAGTCGTTGGGCTAACCAATGAGCAAAGAACATTTGCGCTCTGTGCATATCTGATCCCGTTGTTAACCAACTCAAATTTCATTGCCCCCCTCATTATCTGGCTCTTAAAAAAGGGTGAAGACACCTATATTGAAAAGCATGCAAAGGAATCTCTTAATTTTCAGATTACCTTTTTGATCTATGTCCTTGTTGCATGGGTGAGCTTCTTTGTCTTGATCGGTGCAATTTTATTTCCGGCAGTCATCATCACCTATATCGTATTCGCCATCCTCGCGAGCATTAAAGCGTATAAAGGTGAAGAATACAGAATACCACTCTGTATCCGCTTCATTAAATAAACATACAAATTTCCAACCAGCGAGTGGACCTTGCGCGGCCGAAAGCGACACGTAGTGAGGCTGGAGTTTGCTGCAGCAATGAAGCAAAGCGGAATGGAAACCGGAGAGATTTCCGAAGGCGCGAGACCATAATTTCCTGAAGGGAAATAGTGAACAGATAGAACGGTTCAATAACGAAGTGGTTCAGAATGCACAATCTATCGTACCAAACGTATATATCCCGTGCAGGCCTTACGCAACGTTCTACATAGGAAAAAAGATGAAACTACCAATTATTTTTTTAGCGTCAGCTCTCTTGCTCGGAGGTTGCACCCGCAAACAGAGGGAAATCACAATCACTCTACCGGAAGAGCGCATTGAATCCGGTTGGATGTCTTGTCCTGAAATGGA
>JBNKSB010000207.1:0-12736 GCA_050297095.1 Pontiella sp.
GATTTTCAAGTTCTGGCGGGATCATGACGCGGCTGGAAGCAGGGAACGGACGCTCAACTCCAACCGTCAGGGCTGGTGGCTTTGGAGTGCGGTCGACCGCCGTGACCATCAGTTGCGAAAAATCCGGCGTTTTATTCAAGCCACGCACGGAAGGCTCAACATCCAGAAACTGCTCGTTGCGCACCGGTTGCTGAAATGACTTGCTCGTATGAACTTCGCAACCCAGCATTTCACGGCTAAAACCCAGTGCCGATGGAAGGGAGAAAACCACTGGAGACTCGACGGCCCGAATCACAGCTTCATCCATGTCCCCATCCTTAGCCGGCAACGAGTAGTGAGTATAAGGTTGAACCGAAGCCATCTCCGGCATACTCCCGTTTTCAGTCGGGCCAGCTGCAACAAACAGCAAAAGATGCATTACCACGGCGATGCCCACCGCCATCATGGCTCCCTGACGAGAAGGGTTCAATACGGATCCTCCTCAACAGCGGCAATACCAGTCGCAATCGAAACTTCCGATATGCCTGCTTCCAAAGCAGCGTTCCATGCCGCAACCACGTCTCCATGCAACACGTTTTTATCGGCTTCGATGATTAACACAACATCGGGATTCCTTTTGGCGGCCTTGGCCAAAGCATCACCGAGCCGGTCGGCATCCAATCGCCGGTCATTGAAATAGAACCAGCCCCCCCGGGTAATCGACAAAACCATCGATCCAAAGCGGGCACCGCCGATGGTTGGCGAGGTGGGCAGCTCGATATTGATCCCGGGTTGCAGAACAAATGGGGACGCCGCGAGAAAAAACGCCAATGCGAGCAAGGATGCATCGCAAAAAGTAATGGCCACTGAAAAGACACCGGCCGGCTTGCGTGTCGGCTTGAAGCGACGTCGAGCCTTGCTTTCCTTATGCGGATCAAACGGTTTCATTGCCGGCATCTCCTTCAGGGACTCGGTCGTAGGCCAGAAACCGATAGATTTCTTCAGCGGCGTAATCCATGTTGAGCGTGATTCGCTCAATCCGGCTCAGCAGGAAGTTGTAGCCGGTAAATGATGGAATCGAAACACATATGCCCACCGCACTGGTCAGCAATGCCTGCCATATGCCTCCGGAAATGTCGCCGATTTCCGCCAAAGGGGCATGTTGCTCCATCACCGAAAACACCTGCACCAGTCCGATAATGGTGCCCAACAGACCGAGCAATGGCGTGATCTGGGCAATCGTCAGCAAACCGCCGAGGTTTTTCTCCAAACGAGGAATTTCCGCAAGGCCGGCCTGGGAGATGGTTTGCTTGAGTGCATCTCCTTTTTCATCCACATGCAGCAAGGCCACACGCACGATATGCGCTACGGGGCCCGGTGTCTGATCACAGATGGAAACAGCTTCCGCAAGGTTTCCGCGGTTGACGATCGTGTAGATTCCGTTCAGGAAATCCTCTTGTTTGATCTGGGAGCGATGCAAATGGAAGACCCGCTCCAAAAACAGCGATGCTGCAACCACGCTGCAGACCATGATCGGCCACATGATCCATCCGCCTTTAACCATCAGTTCCCACATGATCCTTCTCCTCGGCCTGCTGGAACAGCAGCCAGTTTGCAGTTTTTATCTTCTCGATCCGTTTAAGCGCATCACCCCGCGCCGGCACATCGGCCTCAAGCACTCGCTTGTATACATTCACGGCCTCCACCCACGCCTGCTCGTTTTCCTTAAGCGCCGCAGCGCCAAAGGCTGCACGGGTAAACCACCGTATACTGTAGGGATTCCGTTCAACGTTCCTGAACGTGTAGACCACATTCATATAGCGGCTGAAAGCCTTGTCGGGCATGCCGGTTACTTCCAGACAGCGGCCAATCTTGTACTCAGCCTGCATTTTAAGCGTCGCCGGCGCCGTCGGACGGTCCAAGATCGCCTGATAGGAATTCATGGCTTCTTCATACCGCGCGGGATTCTCGGCAGCCAATGAAAATTGGCAGTCGCCCTTGCGTCCCCATGCCGCATTAACCAGCTCGCTTTCCGGAAATTTCTTGATGATCTCCTCAAAGGCAAGTGTCGCCCGGGCAAAATCCCCCATTTCGGTTAGGGCATCGCCTTGATTAAAACGAACCTGCGGCAGTATATCGCAATCTGGATAGTTTCGTGCGACCTCGCTGTATCGTTCCACCGCGTTCACATAGTCCGATTCGGCCGCCGCCGCCCGAGCCGCCCAATAGAGCGCGCGAGGAGCCAACTGACTCTCCTGGAAGTCGTGGGCAACCCGCAGAAACAGCGGTTCGGCTTCGGCGTAGTCACCTTGGTTGAAATACAGCTCCGCCAGCCAGAAAACAACATCGGGCACCCAAAGCGAATCAGGATAGCGATCGATAAACTGCCTGCAGGTTTGGATCGCCCCCTCCTTGTCCCCTTCAGCAAACAAACAGAATCCCCGCATGTAGAATGCCTGTGGTACATTTTCGCTCTCGGGATAGTTCTCCACCTCGAAATCGAACACCTTCAGCGCCTCTTCATAACGCCCAAGCTGATAGAGCACCAGCCCACGTTGATGATGAGCCAACTTTGCGGTGGCACTGTTTGTGTAGGCATTACTGATTTGCGTGTATTTCTCCAATGCCTCCTCCGGCTGGCCGCTGGCCCGCATGATGTCCGCCGACCGCATGGCCGCCTCTTCCGCAAAAGGACTGGAAGGATGGCTGGTCTCTATAATGTTAAATGTCGTCAGCGCCTCTGAACGGCGCCCGATCTTGGCCAGCACCAGACCCAATTGATAGAGCACGTTGGGCATGTCCACATGCCCCGGGTAATCCACGATAAAGGTTCGATATCTCTTTTCGGCATTCTCTAACTGTCCGGCTTGGTAATAGGCATCGCCGGCCTTGGCCAAGGTAGTGGCCTTCTCGTTTTCGGGGAGCCTTTTCTCCGCCTTGTCAAAGAACACGGCAGATTCGGAAAAGCGCTCCAATCCCCACAGAGCCAGCCCCTTGCCCATGTATGCGCGAGCCAACCCATCGGGATCATCCGCCACATCGAGATAAACCTGATAGGCCTCTCCGGCATCCTTGTACCGTTTCGCCCGCAGCAACGCCCCGGCCTTTTCCAACTGAAGCTCGGCCGCAACGCTCTGGTCAGGGGCCTCGGTGCGACACTCCTCCAGCAGCTTCAACGCACCATCAATCTCATCCTCCTGCAAAAACTTGCGCACCATGGCCAGTTTAAGCGAGACGCGCAACCGTGCATCCGGAGCCAGACCGACCCCCTTCCTCAAAGCCGCAATGGATTCGGAAAAACGACCGCCTTTATCCTCCAGCGCCGCCAACTCTACATAGGCATCGATTCGGTAGGACAGCCGCGTCGTTTCATTGGTCGCCAAGGAGAGCAACAGGGCCCTCGCAGCCGCCTCATCCTTGTCTCCATCCGCTTCATAGAGCACGCGGGCAAGTTTCAATTGCGCAAACGCTGCTTCGCCCTTGTCCTCTCCGTCGAGCAGTTTCTCATACAGCGCCTTTGCCTCCGAATAACGCTGCTGTGCCATGAAGACATCAGCGAGATCAAGCATGTTATCGACGGCATTGGCGTGTTCAGGGAATTCTTTTGAGAATTGTTTGAAGCTTTTTTCCGCCGCGTCAAACCATCCGAGCAACAACTCCATGCGCCCTTTCAGGCGCAATGCAGCGGCGGCATAGGGCGATCCCTCTATTTTCGCGCCACTCTTGGCGAGCACGTCCAGGGCTTCCTCGTAATTGTGCAACTCATAGTAGGCGCGGGCCTGCCAATAGGCCACGCCGGGACCCTCGCCATAATCCTGCAATAGCAAAAGCAATTCCGAATAGCGCTTTTGCCCCCACAAGGCATGGCAAAGCAACAGAACCCCATCATGTTCGTCGGCCTCGTTAAGCTTTTCGGAAAGCATCCCGCGAACCTGCTGTTCAGCCAGAGCATAAAATCCATCGTCCAGCGAAGCCTGTATCTTCAGGAATTTTTGATTGCCCGGATTTGGAACCGCGTCCTGGGCAACGGCGCCCGCAGAAAAAAACAACAAACCGAACATTAAAATGGATAGAGCGAAGCGATGCATTTGATTCCTAAATAATTCCGGTCCATTATTTCCAATAGGCGGAAAATATAAAGCCCTTTTTTCACCCCCTTGCTTGGTGCTTTTCCCCGCAGCGCAACTATGTTTAGGTTTCCACATGAACAGTTCCCATGCACTTTTCAGGCCGCCGGCCGAAGCACACAGCCTGATCATTCGGGTTGCCGATGGCTGTCCGTGGAACCAGTGTACCTTTTGCGGGATGTACAAAGGCGTCGTCCCTCGCTTCTATTCGTTGGAAGCTATCGACGCTGCGATCATCGACATGGCCCGGTCGTATCCGCAGGCAAAACGCATCTTTCTCGCCGACGGCGATGCCATGGCGTTTCCTTTCGACTCGCTCCTCGCCATCCTCCAACGGTTGAACGACTGCTTCCCGCGGCTTGCGCGTGTCAACATCTACGCCAACGGCCGCTCAATCCTCCAAAAGAGCCAATCCGAGTTGAGCATGCTTCGTTCACTGAAGCTCAATACGCTTTATATGGGTCTTGAAAGCGGCCAGGAGGAAATCCTTCAGCGGGTTAAAAAACGTGAAAGCGCAGAGCAGATGATCGAAGCCGGACAACGTGCCCAGAACGCCGGCCTCAAAATGTCGGTAATGGTGCTCACCGGACTCGGCGGGCAAAGCCACACCCAGGAACATGCCACCGCTACGGCCGAAGCTCTCAACCGCATGCAGCCGCGCCTGTTTTCCGCCCTGCGCGTCATTCCGGTTCCAGGAACTAAACTTTACGACGAAGAGCGAAACGGATCGTTTCAACAGCTCACCGAATACCAGGCCGTGGAGGAACTCAAGGTCATGATCAGCGGGCTGGAACTCGCGAGTACGGTTTTCCGGGCCAACCATTCCTCCAACATTCTGCCCCTCGAAGGCCGGTTTCCGAAAGATAAACCGCGCCTGCTCGACCAACTTGACTCCCTGCTCGCCTCCGGCACGCTCGACACCCAATCCCCCGGGCCGGCACCGATTTCACTCTAGTATTCTACTCCAAAGGCACTACGACAAACCGGGCGCCACGCCCACTGGAAACATGCAGCAAAATGTAGTCAGCGTCTCCGACCTCTAGAAGCACCCGATTGAATTCATCGACGCTGCCGACCGGAATCCGGTTTACGCTCAAGATCAGCTCACCAGCCTTCAGCCCGGCCCGCCAAGCTGCTCCGCCCTGCTCCACTCCGTCGATTACAACACCAAAATCCAGCCGGTGGTGTTGTCTGTTTTCCATCTCCCGATCCCGTATGCTCATGCCAAGCTTCTCGAGAATGGCCGGCTTGGAGCTGTCCGTAACAACAACACCGTCATCCATGGCCTGGGTCACAGCACTGATATCAAGAAATTCTCCATCCCGAAAGATTTTCAGATCAACCTTGGTATTTGGCGTGATGGCGGCTACACGGCTTCGAAAAGAACCAACCTTGCCGGCATTTTCGCCATTAAGCTCCACGATGATGTCGCCGACGCGCAATCCGGCATTTTCGGCGGGCGAGCCCTCCATGATCTGGGCAATAAGAATGCCGCCCGAGTCCTCCCGCCCGAAGCTGTCAGCCAACTCCTCGTCGACTTCCTGGATATAGATGCCCAACACGCTTCGCTGCACACTTCCATGGTCAATTAATTGATCCTTGATAGGTATGGCCTGATTGATTGGAATAGCAAACCCAATTCCCATGTAGCCTCCGGTCTGGGAAAATATGGCGGTGTTGATTCCGACCACCTCGCCGTGAATGTTCAACAGTGGCCCCCCCGAGTTGCCGGGATTAATGGCAGCATCGGTCTGGATAAAATTGGCATAGTCCGTAATTCCAACCTCGCTACGGTCCTTTGCACTGACGATACCTGCGGTAATGGTTTGCGAAAGACCGAAAGGGTTCCCAGCAGCCAAAACCCATTCACCGACCTCCAATGCGTCGGAATCTCCCAACGTGAGAACGGGAAGATCGTCATCAGTATTAATTTTAATGAGCGCCACTTCCGTTTTAGGGTCGGTCCCCACCAGCTCGGCATCGAATTTCCGCCCATCCGCCAAGGTTACATCGATCCGATCAGCCCCCTCGACTACATGGTTGTTCGTCAGAATGTAACCGTCTTTCGAAATAATGAACCCCGAACCCTGGCCCTGCTGATGGTATTTTCTGGTTCCGTGGCCATACGACCGGTTGCGGGGAACTCCCCAACCAAATAACTCGTCAAATGGATTTCCGGAACCGGGAACCGCAACCTCCACGGTGGAATCGACATCAATGAATACCACCGCAGGCAGCGCCTCCTTAGCAATCCTGGAAAAGGCACTCCCAGTCTTTTGCAGCACACTGACATCCTGCGCTCCAGTCACACTCGCCGATATCAACGCCACGCTAAGAAGCATGGCAAACACGAACTTCTCATTCCGCATTTCATCACTCCTTGTTTGGTTTTAAACATGCAAAGCGATGATTTAGATGGCGGTCCTTTTGATGCGTTCAAAGTTCGGTGAAAACGAAATTTCGCAGAAAGGCAGGGCAAAAAAAGGACCGGCATGCCGGTCCTTCACAAACTAACGGGAGATTCCCTTTTCGGATGCTCGACAAAATTCCACCAAATGCCGAACCTCCGGTGTCTGCTCCACCTCGGCCTCGATCTTGTTGAGCGCCTCGGTAGCATTGAGCTCATCCTGACGATAGAGGATGCGATAGGCTTCCTTGATGGCTTTGCGCCCTTCGTCGGAAACCCCTCTGCGCTCCATACCGATCCGGTTGAAACTTCGAACCTGAATGGGATCGCCATGGGCAATCATGTAGGGAGGGACGTCTTTGGTAATCTTGGACATGGCTCCAATGTACGCCATTGCACCCACGCGCATAAACTGGACGATGCCGACCGACCCCTCAATTGTGGCTAAATCCTCGATGACCACATGTCCGGCAATTTGACAGGCATTGACAATGACCACTCCATTTCCAATGTGGCAGCAATGGGCGATGTGCGAGTACGCCAGAATATGGCAATCATTACCCACCGTAGTAAAGTCGCCGTCGTTGGTGGCCGCGTTAACGGTAACGTATTCGCGGATCGTGTTGTTGTCGCCGATCTTTACGCCCGGCATTCCCCCTTTGAACTTGAGGTCCTGTGTGCGGCCACCAAGCACCGCAAACGGCGAAATGCGGTTGTTTTTTCCTAGCGAGGTATTGCCCTCGATGACCACATGGGACATGAGTTCGGTTCCGCTCCCGATCACCGCTTGCGGGCTGATCGTGCAGTAGGGACCAATGATGGCATCGTCGGCAATCTGCGCCCCGTCGGCCACGATGGCTGTTGGGTGTATGTTTGCCATGCTATTTTGCTCCGTAGCCAAACATCAGTTCTGCCTGACTCGCCACTTCGTCGCCTACGTAGGCCTTGCCTTCAACCGTAGCCATCCGCGAACGCATCCGGGTTACCTTGATCTCCATTCTCAGCGAATCGCCCGGCACAACCTTGCGGCGAAACTTCGCCTTGTCGATCGACATGAAGTAGGCAATCTGCCCTTCTTTGTCATTCATCTTATTGAGCAGGATGCCGGCCACCTGCGCCATGGCTTCGAGCTGCATCACCCCCGGCATGATCGGCTCGCCCGGAAAATGCCCCTGAAAGAAGGGCTCGTTAAACGTCAGGTTCTTGTATCCCATGATGCACTGCCCCTCGGTATCGAGCTCCACAATGCGGTCGACCAGCATGAAGGGATAACGGTGCGGAAGAATCCCCAAAATTTCATTTACATCCATGACACTCATGTCTCTCTCCTGATTAGCGTTAAAGGAAACCGAAAAACTACGGCTTAGGCGGGGGTTGTTCAATGTTTTTCTCTAGGGCCAGTAACCGATCAAGCTCCGGACACCCCTCTGCCACGCGCCACGCATAGGGAAAGGTGCGGCACTGCTCGGGACGCGCGGCATAGACAGTACAACGATCCCCTTCCAAAAAGGCGCAACTTCCGTCGGACTGGTCCAGCAAGGACAACTGCCTGCGGTTGGGAGCCAAACGGGTATGCAGATCGATAAAGGCCTGCTCGGTCATCTCAAGAAATGCGGCCAAGCGTGGAAGGTCGCTGTCTTCCAGCAGTACTGAACCACCCCACCGGCAACACGCCCCGCACCCCGAGCATTTGAACTGCTCCAATATTTCCGGATTCTTCATTGAACGTTCGTTCCCCTCTACCGTCTGATTGCGTTGACATTTGCCAATACAGGCAACACTATGTCGTTTCTATTCGCATTGAAGTAGGTGCGGTGTATTAGATGAAGTATGAAGAAAGGATCAAGAACGATGTTCGAAAATTTGCTTAAGAGGGGAATTACAGTGGCTCTTCCTGCTACGATGATACTGATATCGGCAGGTTGTAAGGAGAACGAAGTCAGCGCGCCTCCGCCTGAGCCCGTGGATCTAACCCAGACCGAGGATCTATTTGAAGCGCCGATAAAGCCCAATCCGCTTGCAAACGACCCCGAAACCGTTGTGGTCCGAGTGAACGACGAAGACATAACCCGTGGTGAAATCATGCAATTGATGGATGCTGCGATGCAACAGGTTGCGGGACGCGTTCCTCCGGAACAACTGCAACAATTCCAAGGACAAATCTACAACCAGGTTAAGAACGAGCTGATCAACCAGAAGCTCGTTTCACAGGCTGTTGAGGCTGCGGGAATCGAAATTGACCCGGCCAAGGTTGACGAAACCCTCGCAGAGATCAAAAGCAGCATTCCAGAGGGACAAACCCTTGAAAGCATCCTGGGCACTCGCGGACAGGATATTGAAAGCTTCAAGCAAAACCTGGTTAAGGATCTGGCCGCACAGGAATTGCTTGAAAGCAAAACCGCCGGGATTTCAGATGCTACGGAAGAAGAAGCAAAAGAATTCTACGATGCCAATCCCGAGCAGTTCGCGAAGCCGGAATCCGTCTCTGCCAGTCATATCCTGATCAAGGTAGACCCGGAAGATAGCGAGGAAGCAAAGGCTGAAAAGAAAGCCCAGCTGGAAAAAATCCGCGAAAACATTATCGCCGGCAACGTGACCTTCCAAGATGCCGCCGCTGAAAATTCCGAATGCCCTAGCAGCGCCAACGGCGGTGATCTGGGAACGTTTGGAAAAGGCCGGATGGTTCCCGAATTCGAAGTAGCGGCATTCTCGCAGGAAGTCGGCGAAGTAGGCCCGGTTATTGAAACCTCGTTTGGGTATCACATCATCAAGGTTTCGGATCACACAGAGGAAGGTGCCGTTTCATTTGACGAAGTAAAAGAACGGCTCATCGCATACCTGACCAACCAAAAGAAACAAGAAGCCGTAAGCAACTACATCGCAAAACTGCACGAAGAGGCCAACATCGAAGAGATGTAAAACATCTTCTCATTCCTCCCCCACCGAAGGGGATGCAGAAAAAACCCGCCTTCCCGGCGGGTTTTTCTTTTTCGGGTAGTCCTCCTACCGATGAAACGGCTAATGAATCCAACTCCCGGATACGTCCCGCTCGGATTTCACTTTGCATCACCTCCCATATTCGCAAGTACTAAATCCTGCGTGTATATGTGTGATGGGAAAGGCGGACAAACAGTTTTCCTCATCTTTCAATCGTTGCTTTCGTGCAGAACACCTCAAAGACAGGTGCCGGAAAGACGGATTCCCGCTTTCACGCGTATGCCTTTCGTTCAACCCATGACGCGTTACACCTTGCCGCGAATGCACAGCCACTCCCTTGCATTCTTGTATCAGTGCTACCGGTACAACCACGAAAACGCGTACCTCGATTCCTAGTACGTAGCCCAAGATTCATGCCGCATTTCCGGAGTGGGGCACGTTTCCTTAGCTTCACGGGTACACGCAGACTACCTCCGGAAGAGCGGTCTATCTAGCGAACGCGCACCTGAAGAATGGAGGAGGCGTTCACCAAGCACATGGAACATGAAACAAAAAAAAGCCCGTCGCAAGACGGGCTTTTGATTGAAACATCGATGGCTTACATGAATTCGCCAACCTGCTTCATGAAGTTCCAGCGCTTCGCGCAGTCCTTTTGGGCCAGGGCAAAGAGTTCTTCCGCTTCGGCCGGAGCCGTCTTCAGCAACGCCGTATAGCGGCGTTCGTTGCGGATGAATGCCTGGAAGTCACCGGTCGGATCCTTGGCTTCCCAAGCAAACTTCTTGCCTTCTTCTCCTTCCGGATTGAAGCGGTACAGCGGCCAGTAACCGCACTCAACCGCTTTCTTCGCGATGGACTGCGTTTCCATCATGTTGATGCCATGTGCAATACACGGAGCGTACGCGATGATGATCGACGGACCGTTGTAGTTGACCGCTTCCTGGATTGCCTTCTGAGTCTGCATGCGGTTGGCACCCATGGAAATCTGTGCAACATAGACATTGCCGTAGCTCATGCACATGAAGCCGAGGTTCTTCTTGCCGGAGCGCATACCGCCGGTGGCGAACTTGGCCACCGCACCGATCGGCGTAGACTTGGATGCCTGACCGCCGGTGTTGGAGTATACTTCCGTGTCAACCACGAGAATATTGACGTTCTTGCCGGAAGCAACCACATGGTCGAGACCACCGTAACCGATGTCGTACGCCCATCCGTCCCCACCGAAGATCCAGACCGCCTTGTCGACGAAGTAATCCTGCAGTTCGATGACCTTGCGGACCACCGGAGCGGCTTCGGCAGAAGCTTCAGCCATTGCAGACGGCAGCAAGATCTTGACCGCATTCTGGGCAGCAACGGCTTCGTCGGAGATTACGTTGTCTTCACAGATTTCCAGCGCCTTGTTCAAGGCGGCAGTCAGGTCGTCAGTCGTTCCGATCTCCAGCAGCTTGGCAACAGCAGCACGTAGCAGGGCGCGGTTGTTGTCGATCGCCAGACGGAAGCCCATGCCGTATTCGGCATTGTCTTCGAACAGCGAGTTGGCCCAGGACGGTCCGCGACCTTCCTTGGTCTTGGCGTACGGAACAGTCGGGAAAGTACCGCCGTAGATCGAGGAGCAACCGGTGGCATTGGCCACAACCATGTGCTCGCCACAGATCTGGGTAACCAGCTTCACATACGGGGTTTCACCACAACCGGCGCAGGCTCCCGAGAACTCGAACAGCGGTTTCTTGAACTGCAGGCCCTTGACCGTGGCAGGATTGGCCCCGTCGAGAACATTATCGGGCAGTTCATCGAAGAAGTAGGTGTTTTCCACTTCACCAACGGCCTTTTCGTCTTCGAGGGTTGTGAATTCCAGCGCCTTGGTCTTGGCCGGGCAGGTTTCCACACAAACGCCGCAACCGGTGCAGTCCTCAACATAGACCTGGATCTTATAGTCGAGCTCCTTGTCGTTCTTGGTCTTGGACTTCACGGTATTGAAGGATGCAGGAGCTGCGGCCAATTCCGCGGGATCAATCTGCTTGGCACGAATAACCGCGTGCGGGCAGGCCATGACGCACTGGTTGCACTGGATGCAGTTTTCGCTAAGCCATTTCGGAACGCGCGGACCGATGCAGCGCTTCTCAATCTTGGAGGTATTGCTCGGAAGCGAACCATCGAAGGTCATCTTCGAAACGGGCACGTCATCGCCCTTCATCAGCATGACCGGCCCAATCACTCCCTTCATGAAGCCACAGGCGTCGGAAGGCAGCAGGTCCGGCAGAACGTAGGATTCCGTGATCGTAGTTGGAACTTCAACCTTTTCGATGGCCGAGACGGCGGCGTCGATCGCCTTCCAGTTCATTTCTACGATGTCCATGCCCTTCTTTTCGAAGGTCTTCTTGGCATAGTCCTTGATCAGTTGGATGGCATCTGCTTCCGGGAGGACGCCGGACAGCTTGAAGTATACCGTCTGCATGACCGTGTTGATGCGGCCGCCCAGACCGACTTCCATCGCGATCTTCAGCGCGTTTACATTATAGAAGTTGATCTTGCGATCGATAATGATCTGCTGCTCATCCTTCGTGAGGTGGTTGAACACTTCAGAGGTCGGGATTTCCGAGTTGAGCACGAACGTGCCGCCTTCCTTGATCGCACTGAGCATGTCGTAGCGACCGATGTAGGAGACGTTGTGGCAGGCTACATAGCCGGCGTTGTTGATCAGGTAGGGATAATTGACCCCGCTCTCTCCAAAACGCAGGTGGGAAACCGTTACCCCGCCCGACTTCTTGGAGTCGTATACGAAGTAGGCCTGTGCCGTCATGTCGGTGTTGTCGCCGATAATCTTAATGGTGTTCTTGCAGGCACCGACTGTTCCGTCGGAGCCGAAGCCCCAGAAGATTGAACTCTTCACGTCGTCCGGTTCGATGGAGAATTCGCTACCCACCGGGATGGAGAGGTTGGTGACATCGTCGTTGATGCCGACCGTGAAGCCGTGCCATGCACCGTTGTCGGCGTGATCGTAAACCGCCTTCACCATCGCCGGAGTGAACTCCTTGGAGGAAAGACCGTAACGGCCGCCGATGATCGAGAGACCGGAACGTTCCTTGAGGGCGCTGACCACGTCGAGGTAAAGCGGCTCGCCGAGTGCGCCCGGTTCCTTGGTGCGGTCGAGCACGAGAATTTTCTTCGCCGATTCCGGAATGCAGGAAGCAAACGCCTTGGCGGAGAACGGACGATACAGGCGCACCTTGACCAGGCCGAGCTTTTCGCCATTGGCATTAAGCTTTTCAATGGTCTGTTCGATGGTGTC
>JBNKSB010000208.1:0-6126 GCA_050297095.1 Pontiella sp.
GGGGAATGGCGTAATCGTTGAGGGGCCTGCCGATGAACGCGGCAGTCGCGAATACAATCTGGCGCTGGGTGAACGACGGGCGCTGGCAGTGCGCGACTATCTCATCAGTCTGGGCGTCGATCCGGCCATCATCCAAACCAAAAGCTACGGCGAGGAGATGCCGGATAGCATGGGGCACGATGAGGCGGCCTGGCGAAAAAACCGCCGGGCGGTCTTCGCCATCTACTAGTAATCTTCCGCAAGGTGCGGCCATGGTCCGCACCTTCTTTTTATTATGCAGGTGATGCCTCCAACCATTCTAGCGCAAATTGACCTGGTCGGCAGTACGGTCGGCGTTATTGCGTCCATTGCGATTTCATTTGTTGTCATTACCGTTGTCTCCAGCTATTACCGGTTTCAACATATCGTCGCGCAAGCCGAAGAAAAGAGCCCCGAGGAAATGGGCACTTCCTCAACCGAAATCCTCCGCGTGCAGTTGGCGCGCTTCTTGGCCGGGTGTGCACGAAGAGGAACGTCTTTTTCCATTTCCTTGATCAAAACCGGCAGTGCCCAATTTCAGGGCCGCATGGATTCGGAGGTTTTTACGGCGATCAAAGATGCTGTTCGCCGTGATGATGTCGTCTGTGTCTACGACTCGGAACTTGCGGTGCTGTTGACCGAAGCGGAACCCGAAGATGCGGAAAACATGCTCACCCGGATCAGCCATTTTATTGCGTCGGCATGCAACGATGTTGTTTTGAGTGAAATGCGCGTGGGCATCGCCTCCTATCCCGGGCACGGACTGAGTGGTAATGATCTCATGGCCGTGGCGCAGGATGGACTAGAGCAGGCAACTCCTGAGCGCCCCGTTGTTCTTCCCGAGATTATCGACGTTGATGTCGAAGACGAAGAAAAGGAAGAGGCGGAAGATCAAATTGTTCCCGAAGAACTGGTTGAAGAAGAGGTTGAAACGAAGGATCGCAAGAGCTGGAAGGTACGACGCAAGGAAGCGATTCTTGATCCGGTTACCGGTGTGTTGAAGCCATCCGTCATTTCGTCCTTCATGCAGCGCATGATGAGCGACCTGCGATACAAGAAGGAGCGGGCCGCCCTGTTCTGCATCGGGGTAAACAACATGGAGCACATCTTTCGCTTCCATGGCGAGGAGGCCGCCGACGATGTGATGGCCGGCGTCAGTAAAATCCTTCAGGAGCATCTTCGGGCCGATGACTTAATCGGTCGCCACGAAAAATATGCATTCCTGGTATTGGCTAAGTGCTCGTTGGAAGAGGCCGAGGGCATTGGTAAACGGGTTAGCACATTGGTGCAGCAGGCCCTGTTCGAGACTGGACACAAGAAGCTGAAAACCACGATTACGCTTGGTGTCGCCACCTATCCCGAGCACGGGCGCAATCTCCACCACCTTTATTCTGCGGGGCAGAAGGTTTTGAACTATAGCCGAACGAACGATATCCGTGCTTATGCCGTTTACGATCCGGAAATACATGATAAGGTTCCCGCAAAGCCCATGAAGAGCATCAAATCTGTTCGGGCATAAACCTTATTTTTGGAGGAGAGTATGAAGCTTGGTGTCAACATCGACCACGTCGCAACCCTGCGGCAAGCACGCGGAACAGTCTATCCCGATCCGCTCGACGCTGCGATTATTTGCGGTCGCGCGGGTGCCCACGGCATTACGGCGCATCTGCGCGAAGACCGACGTCATATCCAGGACGACGACATCTTCCGCCTGAAGGAACTTCAGCCTTTGCCGCTCAATCTCGAAATGGCCAACGTGGAGTCCATCATTGAGATAGCGTTGAACGTTCGGCCGGCCGAAGTTTGCCTGGTTCCTGAGAAACGCCAGGAACTCACGACCGAAGGCGGCTTGGATGTCGTCGGTCATTTTGAGTCGTTGAAGGCAACGGTCAAATGTCTGTCCGATGCCGGAATCGTGGTCAGTCTGTTTGTTGATGCCCATGAACTCACCCTTGAAGCCTGCAAGGAAATCGGGGCGCCCGTTGTTGAGCTGCACACTGGAGCCTACTGCGATGCGGAGATCAACGACCGGCCAGTCTTGCTCGAACAGCTGATTCGCGCCGCCGACCATGCGCATTCGCTCGGTCTCAAGGTTAACGCCGGTCACGGGATCAGTCTAGAAAACCTGGGAGGCATACTTTGCATACCCCGCTTGGATACGCTCAATATTGGCCACAGCATTGTTTGCCGGTCGGTATTCCACGGCATGGAAAAGGCCGTTAAGGAAATGCTCGATGCCATGCAGGAGTATGAGGGGTAATACACAACACGTCATTCGTCATGGCGGTATTTGGGCTGATTGACGATTACGCATTCCCTGTTACGGAGCACGCACCATGAAACTCGTTACTGCCAGTCAAATGCGCGAACTCGACCGCCAGACCATCGAATCCGGGATTCCCGGTGCAGAGCTGATGCAGGTCGCCGGCGAAGGCTTGGCGGATGCCATTAAAAATCTGGCCAACGCGCATCAACTGGTTGATTCGCCGGTTTTATTTTTGGCAGGGCCCGGAAACAATGGAGGCGATGCCTTCGTTGCAGCTCGTTGCCTGCATGAAGACGAGTGGCCGGTCGAATGCTGGTTGGCCTGTCCAGAGAACAGGTTGAAGGGCGCTGCGCTGACCCATTTCAAGCAGATGAAAAAGGCTGGCGTGTCCCTGCAGGTTCTTGATCGATCAGAAGATTGGCAGCATGCGATTGAGTGCGGAAGCGATGCCGAAATCATAATCGATGGCTTGTTGGGAACAGGGGCTTCCGGCGAGCCCCGCGGCGTGATTGCCGATGCGATCGGATTTATCGAAACCCACACGGACCGGGCATTGGTCGTTGCGATTGATGCACCATCGGCCATGGCCGTGCGTGCCGACCTTACGGTCACCATGGGGTTGCCCAAGCTTGAATGCGTCCAGCCTGAAAATATCGACCATGTCGGCAATCTGGAAGTCGTGGATATCGGCATTCCCTCCAATTTTATTGAAGAGCTGAAGGCTGAAACTGAATTGGAACTGATCCATCCTTCCGATGTAGCGCCGCTATTTCCGCGCCGTCCGCGCAACGCGCATAAAGGAGCCTTTGGTCACGTGCTGTGCATCGGCGGTTCCAAGGGATTTAGCGGAGCCGTCGCGATGGCCGCCAAAGCTGCCTTGCGTTCCGGGGCTGGCCTTGTTTCGGCGTTTGTGCCGGAATCCATTCATGCATTGGTGGCCCCGATGATTCCCGAAGTGATGGTACATTCGAGTTTTCCGGAAGGGCGCTGGTCCGCAATTCTGGCCGGCCCGGGGATGGGACGTAGCGCAACCACCCGAGAACAGATCCTGCACCTTCTGGAAAGCTCGATGGTTCCCGTGGTTCTCGACGCGGACGCCGTAACGGTTCTTGCGGATCATTTCGATGCCATTTCCAATGCACAATGTCCGGTTATCCTGACCCCGCATCCCGGGGAGTTTGCCGCGTTGTTCGGCCTTAAGGCCGAGGAGGTGCAGGAAGATCGCGGTGGCATGGTTAAAATGGCTGCGGCTCGGCTCGGTGCAACCGTTGTGCTCAAAGGGGCAGGCACCGTGATTGCTGCACCGGATCAGCGTATGGCCATCAATATGACTGGCAACCCGGGCATGGCATCCGGCGGGTCTGGTGATGTACTGGCTGGGCTGATTGCAGGCTTGGAGGCGCAGGGGCTTCCCCCGTTCGAAGCGGCCTGCGCCGGCGTCTGGCTGCATGGATATGCCGGCGATCTTGCCGCTGCTGAAACGTCGCAGTTGTCGCTCATGGCGACGGACTTGATCGACAAACTGCCGGACGCCTTTCGCGTGGTATCCTGCCGGTGATGCGGGACGATTGAGAGGCCCTACGACTTGACCGTTTCGTAGGCCTCCAGCGCCCGTTTACGCGATTTCATGAGATCGACGACCGGATGCGGGTACGATTCGCCCAGCACGATATCCGCTTTTACAAGCACGCTCTCCGGTGCTTCCCATGGACTGAACAGGTACTTGTTCGGCATGTTTTTAAGCTCAGGAACATAATGGCGTACATATTCGCCTTCGGGGTCGAACTTCTGCCCCTGCGAAACCGGGTTGAAGATTCGGAAATAGGGGGCGGCGTCGGCACCGCAACCCGCCACCCACTGCCAGCTCGCACTGTTGCTGGCCAAGTCGGCATCGACGAGGCAATCCCCGAACCAGGCGAGGCCATGCTGCCAGTGCTGCAGCAGGTTCTTGGTCAGGAACGATGCAACAATCATGCGGATGCGGTTGTGCATGAAGCCCGTTTGCCAAAGCTCACGCATGCCGGCGTCGACGATGGGGATACCGGTATTGCCTTCCTGCCAGTAATGCAACAGGTCGGTATTGTCCTCCCAGGGAAACCGGTTGAAGCGATGGTTGAAGTTTTTTTCTGGAAGGTCGGGGAAGTGATAGAGCAGGTAGTTGGAAAATTCGCGCCAGCATAGCTCCCGAAGAAAGTGCTCCACATCTTCGTTTTTTCCCAGGCAGGATGCTGCGTGCCAGACCTGATTGGGGGAAATCTCCCCCCAGTGCAGGTGGGGGGAAAGCCGCGATACGTTGCGCAGCGCCGGGAAATCGCGCTTTTGGCTATAGCCCGAAATCCCGTATTCCAAGAACTTATGCAGACTCGAGTGGGCAGCATTTTCTCCGATTTCCCAGTGCGGTTCCAGCTTCCGGTCCCAGCGGGCCGTCGGGAGCAACTCGAGTTCATCGAGTGAACAGGAATCATGGAGTCGTTCGGCCACGACAAGATGGGTCGGGCGGAGCAATGGCTTGCGCGGTGCTTCCGCCTGCAGGCATCCGTTCTGGTAATAGGGCGTGAAAACCTTGTAAGGGGTCCCATCCCGCTTCAACACATCCCATGGTTCCCACAATAGCGAGCCATTGAAACTGCGGACGGCGCTTCCGGCATCCTTGAGTTGTTCCGTGATACGGGTATCCCTTTTCACGCACCACGGTTCATAGCAACGATTCCAGCACACTTCCGCGATGGAATGCTTCGCCACAAGTTCGGAAATAATGGTTTGAGGGTCACCCACGAAAAAATTAAGTTTTCCGCCCAGTTCCTGATCCAGTGCCTGCAATGAGTGGTGGAGCCACCAGCGGCTGGCTTCCCCCATGGCATGTTTTCCGGGATGTACATTGTCGAATATGTAGATCGGTAATACGTTTCCTTGCTGTGCCGCATGGGTGAGGGCTGGGTTGTCGCCTAGCCGCAAGTCCTGCTGAAACCAGTGGATGGATGTCTTCTTGGTCATGGTTTAGGCCAGGTTGAAAAGTAAGAATTCGGACTTCGTAACTGCTGTGAGAATGATGCGTTCTTCTTCGCTTATGGCGGCGCCGTCGCCGGCTTTCAGGGACCGTCCGTTAATGAAGAGTCTCCCTTTCACCAGCTGAACCCAGACGTGGCGACCTGTTTTGATGGCGTATTCCATCTCGTCGCCGGCCTTTGTCCGACCACCATGGATTTCCACATCCTGATGGATTTTCAGGCTGCCTTCCCTTCCGTCGGGGGATGCCAGAAGCGTCAGTGAATTGGGTTCCCGAAGAGCCGGGAAGGCCCGTTGTTCGTAGCTGGGTTGCAACGCCTTTTGTTCCGGCTGAATCCAGATTTGCAAAAGGTGGGTTTCCCGATCCGTCGGATTGAACTCACTGTGGGTGATGCCGGTGCCGGCGGTCATTCGCTGGAGTTCGTTGGGCCGGATCAGCGAGCCGTTGCCCATGCTGTCGCGGTGCTCCAGAACGCCATCGATGATATAGGTGACAATCTCCATGTCTTCGTGAGGATGTGTGTCAAAACCCTGTCCCCCCTGAATTCGGTCTTCGTTGATAACGCGGAGCATCCGGAATTGCATGTGGTCTGGATCATAATAGGAAGCAAATGAAAAGGTATGAAAGGTATCCAGCCATCCGTGGTTGGCATGCCCCCGCTCTTCAGATTTGCGCACATTAATCATACCGTTTAGGTCCTATATGTATTCAACACGAAATAAAGCGGTAAAGTCAAATATTCAATTGGCGCAATCGAATGAAAATGCGTCAAGCATTCATCATGTGTGCCGGCTGGTGTGTGGCCTGCAGGACCGTCTGCCAGAACCAGCTTTGC
>JBNKSB010000209.1:0-3337 GCA_050297095.1 Pontiella sp.
AATGGCCTTGGCGACAACGTTTTCGTCATACATTGGATCAGCCTCTCTTTCATGAATTTCTTGGCTTGTTTCAATATAGGGATTTTCTATGAGAAAACCATAGGTTAAACACGCAAAGACATGGACAAATCGGACAAGCCCTGCTTCTATGTCCATATGTTGGAGTCCATGCACCATGTCATCAGCCAAAAGGTTTCGGAAATATTCGACCTGTATACCGAACTGCACGATATCCGGATATCCCTGTTCAGCCCGGATGGAGCGCTGATTTATCCCGATGCAGTAGGGCGGCCGAACTGTCGCTACTGCACCATGCTGCGGGATACCCTGAATCTGGATTCAAGGTGCCGTGCCCTGGACAGGCAGATGATGGAGGCATCGCTGGATTGCGGCGACATGGTGACCTACACCTGCCATGCGGGCATGCGGGAAGCCGCCGCACCAGTATTTGTGGAGAACGAACTGGTCGGCTATGTCATGCTGGGCCAGTTTCGGAGCGAGAGGGCCTCCGCGGGCTCCCCCTATGCGGAGCAATGGGAAATGGAAAAAGGCAGCTCCGATTTGCAGCAGGCCTACGAGCAAACCGCAATTTTTCCGGAGCGGAAAATTGAAACCATGTTGTCGATGTTCCGGCACTTGCTGGAGTTCATCATCGAAAGCCAGCTGATCCAGCACAAGGATTATGATCTGCTTGAGCCAGCGATCGAGTGGATCCAGCAGCATCCTGCCGAGCGGTTTTCGCTCGCGGATGCGGCCCGCATGATCGGGAGAAGTCCTGCCACGGCGACACGATTATTCAAAAAGGTGACGGGGCAGAGTTTCAAGCAGTATCAAACCGCTCACCGGATGGAGCAGGCCGCTGTCATGCTCAAATCCATGCCGAACCGCCCCGTGGCGGAAATTGCCCAATCGCTAGGCTACGATGATCCGCTTTATTTTTCGCGTGCATTCAATAAACGACATGGATGCTCGCCATCCCGCTACCGTAAGTAGCAGAGAATATGACAGGATAGGCTTGAACGGCTTAGCGGGGGTCATATAATCGCGCGCTTGTTAAATTAGGTGAAAATTATGGGAAAAACACTGTTTGAAAAAATATGGGACCGTCACGTTGTCAAGGAACTTCCGGGCGGCGAGGTCCTGCTCTACATCGACCGTCATCTGGTGCATGAAGTCACCAGTCCGCAGGCCTTCGAAGGGTTGCGTCTGCAAAACCGCAAGGTGCGCCATCCGGAACTGACCTTTGCGACCACCGACCACAATGTGCCGACCGACAGCCGCACAGAAATTCTGGATCCGGTGGCAAAAGCCCAGGTTGAAGCGTTGCAGAACAACTGCGCGGAGCATGGCATTACCTTCTACGGCATGGAATCTGACAAGCAGGGCGTCGTGCACATCATCGGTCCCGAGCAAGGCATTACGCTTCCGGGAACCACCATCGTCTGCGGTGATTCACACACCGCCACGCACGGGGCCTTCGGCGCTATTGCATTCGGCATCGGAACTTCGGAAGTCGAGCATGTGCTGGCCACCCAGACGTTGCGGCAGAAAAAGCCGAAGCAGTACAAGGTTGAATTCAAAGGCAAGATCCCGTTCGGCGTGACGGCCAAGGACCTCGTTCTGGCGTTGATTGGTAAAATCGGCACGGCCGGCGGCACGGGGTGCGCCTTCGAGTTTTGCGGCGAAGCAATCGAGGCGATCTCCATGGAAGGTCGTTTGACCATCTGCAACATGGCCATCGAAGCCGGCGCGCGTTCAGGGCTGATTGCGCCGGACCAGACAACCATCGACTATGTCAAGGCCGAGGATCGCCCCTTTGCTCCGAAGGGGAGCGATTTGGATGAAGCGATTGCCTACTGGAAGACGCTGTACACCGACGACGATGCCGTTTTCGACAAGGAACTTGTTATCGATGTCGAACAGATTCAACCGCAGGTGACCTGGGGCACCAGCCCCGGCATGGTGACCGGAGTCAACCAGCGGGTTCCCGAACTGGATGCCGTTCCGGAATACAGTCCGGAAGACGTACGCTCCGCACTCGACTACATGGGTCTTGAGCCAGGCATGAAGATGACCGACATCAAGGTCGATGCCGTGTTTATCGGCAGTTGCACCAACGGACGCATCGAGGACCTCCGCGAGGCGGCGAAGGTGATGGAAGGCAAGAAGGTGGCCGATGGCGTGCGGGTGTTGGTTGTGCCGGGATCTGAAAAGGTCCGCTACCAGGCCGAAAAGGAACGTCTGGACCGCATCTTCTTTGATGCCGGTGCCGACTGGCGCTACGCCGGATGCTCCATGTGTCTGGCCATGAACCCGGACAAGCTGGCTATGAAGGAGCGTTGCGCGTCGACTTCGAACCGCAACTTCGAAGGCCGGCAGGGACGCGGTGGACGCACCCATCTGGTCAGCCCCGCAATGGCGGCGGCAGCGGCTATTAACGGTCATTTTGTAGATGTAAGGGAGCTTGGATAATCATGGAAAAATTTGAAACATTTACAGGAGTTGTCTGTGCCGTCGACCGTGCGAACATCGACACGGATGCCCTGATTCCGAAAGAACATCTAAAATCGATCAAGCGTACCGGATTTGGTCCGGCACTGTTTTCGGACTGGCGCTATAAGGATGACGGGTCGGAAAACGCCGACTTTATCCTGAACCAGCCGAAGACCAAGGGCGCATCGATTCTCGTGGGCCGCAACAACTTCGGTTGCGGGTCCAGCCGCGAGCATGCTGTGTGGGCTGTGGCCCAGCAGGGATTCAAAGTCGTGATTGCTCCGGCCGAGGGGGATATTCCGGCGTTTGCCGATATCTTCCGCAACAACTGCTCCAAGAATGGAATCCTGACGATTCAGCTTTCCAGCGAACAGGTAGACCGGATTTTTGAAATGGCGGCAGCCGACGAGCCGTTGGAGGCCTCCGTCGATCTCGAAGCCCAGACCGTGACCTTCAAGCAAGCCGACGGCGATGAAAGCTTCTCTTTCGATGTTGATTCCGCCGTGAAGGAAAAACTGCTGCTGGGCATGGACGATATTGCCGAGTCGCTGCTGTATGAATCCGATATCGCTGATTTTGAAACGACGCACAACAATCAGTTGATCACGACTTAATCTTTCATTCCTGTCATGGGATGGGTATCAATAAAGGCTTCCAGTTTCTGGAAGCTTTTTTGGTGTAGATGCGATGAAAAACTATTTAACCGCAGCCATTTCAGAATCCGCCGTGCGGCACAATATTTCCGAGCTTCGGAAATTGATCGGGCCGCATGTAAAGCTATGCCCGGTGGTCAAGGACGACTGTTTCGGACATGGCATGGATGTACTCTATCCCGTGCTTGCCG
>JBNKSB010000210.1:0-7025 GCA_050297095.1 Pontiella sp.
CGGCTACGTCCGCGAATACCAAATCGACGTCGATCCCGATGCCATGCGCGCCTACGGTGTGGACATCGAACAGATCTACCACGCCGTCATGGCCGCCAATATTGATGTCGGAGCAAAGAGCATCGAGGCCAATCGCGTTGAATACTTCATCCGCGGCATCGGCTTCATCAAGAAGATCGAGGATATCGAAAACAGCGTGATCAAGGTTAACGCCGACAACGTGCCCGTGCTGGTCAAGCATGTGGCCCACGTTACGCTGGGCCCTGCCACACGGCGCGGCGCGCTCGACAAGGGCGGCGCACCCGCGGTCGGCGGCGTGGTCGTGGCCCGCTACGGGGCCAACCCGCTGGAGGTCATTAACAACGTTAAGAAGAAGATTGCCGAAACAAAGGACGCCCTGCCGAAGAAAACCCTCGATGACGGCACCGTCAGCCAGGTCACGGTGGTTCCCTTCTACGACCGCACCGGGCTCATCTACGAAACCCTAGGCACCCTCAACAAATCCATCGCACTGGAAATCCTCGTCACGATTATCGTCGTGCTGGTTATGGTGATGCATCTACGGAGTGGATTGGTTATTAGCTCGATGCTTCCTCTGGCCGTCCTGCTGTGCTTCATCGCCATGAAGTTCTTCAAGGTGCAGGCCAATATTGTCGCGCTGTCCGGCATTGTGATCGCCATCGGCACTATTGTCGACATGGGGATCGTCGTCTGCGAAAACGTGCTGCGGCATCTGGATAATCTCACCACAGAGGACACAGAGCGTCACAGAGATACTTCCTCCGAGCTCTCTGTGTCCTCTAGCGCAACGGGTGGTAAAAATAAAAATCTAAAACTCGAAACCGTGCACCGCGCTGCATCCGAAGTCGGGGGCGCCGTGTTGACCGCCGTGCTGACCACCGTCGTCAGCTTCCTGCCCGTCTTCACCATGATCGGTGCCGAAGGCAAGCTCTTCAAGCCACTGGCCTACACCAAGACCTTTGCGCTGATTGCCTCGATCGTGATTGCGCTCACCATCCTGCCCATCATGGCCTACACCTTCTTTGTAGGGCGGGAACGGCTGAAGACCTTCCCGCCAAACGCACGAAGGGGCACAACCGGTGGGAAGGTATCGTTCCTCAACCGTTCCCACCCTACAATTTTAAGACACCTGCCTATCACCCTGACCATTCTGCTGGTGGGTATCCTGCTGACCCACTACTGGGAACCGCTCGGACCGGAACGTGGTTTCATACTCAACTTTATCTTTGTGGCCACCATCATTGGCGGACTGCTCGGATTCTTTGCGCTGTTCCAGCGCTTCTATGTACGCATGCTGCGCTGGTGCCTCGCCCACAAGCTGTTGTTCCTCATGCTTCCAGTGGTCTTGATCGTTGGGGGCGGACTAGCCTGGAACCGGCTCGGCAAGGAATTCATGCCACCACTCGACGAGGGTTCGTTCCTCTGGATGCCGACCACCATGACCCACGCCTCCATCGGCGAGGCGCTCGACATCCTCGAAAAGCAGGACATGGCTTTCGAGTCGATTCCCGAAATCGAATCTGCCGTCGGCAAGCTGGGCCGCGCCGACACCCCGCTTGACCCGGCGCCGATATCGATGATTGAGACGGTTATCAACTATAAGCCGGAATACCGAGTCGATGAAGACGGCAACAAGATTCGGCAGTGGAGAGACCATATCCATTCCCCTGACGATATCTGGAAGGAGATTGTCCAGGCGGGGAAAATACCGGGCACCACCTCCGCACCGAAACTCCAGCCCATCGCCGCGCGCATCGTGATGCTCCAGAGCGGCATGCGCGCCCCCATGGGCGTGAAGGTTACAGGCCCGGATCTGGAAACCATCGAGCAGGTTGGGCTGCAGGTTGAAAAATATCTCAAGCAGGTACCGTCGGTTCAGGCGTCCGCCGTCATAGCCGACCGCATCATCGGCAAGCCCTATCTTGAAATCGTGCCCGACCGCAAGGCCCTCGCCCGCTACGGCATTCCGATCCGCAAGTTCCAGGACATCATCGAAATCGCCATCGGCGGCCGGCAGGTCACCACCACCGTCGAAGGCCGCGAACGCTTCCCCGTGCGCGTGCGCTACAGCCGCGAGCTTCGCGACAACATCGAGGCACTCGACAAGATCCTTGTTCCCGGGATGGGCGGACAGCAAATCCCCATCACGGAGCTCGCCGAAATCAAGTATGTCCGCGGCCCGCAGGTGATCAAGAGCGAAGATACTTTCCTCGTAGGCTACGTGGTCTTCGACAAGAAGGATGGCTTTGCCGAAGTGGACGTGGTAGAGCAGTGCCAAGCTTATCTGAAAGCCAAGGAAGCCTCGGGGGAATTCAAGCGACCAAAGGGAGTCAACTACCACTTTGCCGGGAGCTATGAAAACCAGCAACGTGCCGCCTCAACCCTGCACCTGATACTGCCACTGGCCCTGTTCGTCATCTTCATGATCATCTACTTCCAGTTCAAGTCGGTCCCGACCACGTTGCTGGTCTTCTCCGGCATTTTCGTGGCGTGGAGCGGCGGATTTATTTTGATCTGGCTCTACGGCCAACCGTGGTTCCTGAACTTCAGTGTGTTCGGCATGGAGATGCGCGACCTGTTCCAGGTGCATCCCATCAACCTGAGCGTCGCCGTCTGGGTCGGATTCCTCGCCCTCTTCGGCATCGCATCCGACAACGGCGTGATCCAGTCCACCTACCTCGACCAAGTCTTCCGCGAGCACAAACCGAAGAATCGCGATGAAATCCGCGAAGCCACATTGGTGGCCGCCGAGCGACGCGTACGCCCCTGCCTCATGACCTCGGCCACCACGATCCTCGCACTGATTCCGGTGCTCACCTCCACCGGCCGCGGCAGCGACGTCATGGTACCGATGGCCATCCCCTCGTTCGGCGGCATGCTCGTTGTCCTCATCAGCATCTTCGTCGTGCCGGTGCTCTACTGCGCCTTCAAGGAACGAGGAATTCGAGAATAACACGGGGCCTCACTACACTACATTGTAGGACGCGCCTCTCCGCAGGAGGGCGCGCACATCCTAACCCGGCAACCGCAAAACGCGGCCCCTTCGGGAACCGCGCCCTACAGTCTGGCTCTGGCTGCCAGTAGATTGACTTTTACATGCATACGGCTATCTTTTAGTGATGAATCCTCCCGATACGATTATCGAATTGCTGTTCTGGTTGCTGGGCGGCCTGTCGCTGTTCATCTTTGGTATGCGGATCATGGGCGACGGACTTTCCGCCGCCGTGGGTAGCGGCATGCGTAGCCTGCTGGGCAAAGCCACCCGTAACCGGCTGGTCGGCCTCGGACTGGGCACCATGGTTGGCACCTTGATCCAGAGTAGCGCTTCCGTCGTCCTGTACGTGGGCTTCATCAATGCCGGCCTCATGACCCTGCGCCAATCGGTCGCCCCCATCCTTGGCGCCAACATCGGCACCACGCTCTCCATGCAGCTGATCTCGTTGAAGCTCAGCGACTACAGCCTCCACGCCATCTTTATCGGCCTCATGCTTCATTTGGCCATCAAAAACCCCAAGGTCAAGAATGCCGGACTCGCCCTGCTCGGATTCGGGTTGCTCTTTCTGGGTATGAGCATCATGAGCGATGCCATCCGGCCCTATCGGGAAACCTTCGAACCATGGCTGGCCCACGTCAACGGAACGACCACTCGGGGACTTATCACCGGCACGCTTGCGGCGGCACTGGTGACCGGGGTCGTGCAAAGCAGCGGGGCGGTCATCGGCATGGGCTTTGCCATGATCCACGCCGGCGCCATCACCGACTTCGAGGGCATGTATCCGATCATACTCGGCGCCAACATCGGTACCTGTGTGACGGGTTTGCTCGGAAGCATCGGTACCACCATCGATGCCCGGCGGGCGGCGGTAACGCACCTGCTCTTCAACCTGATCGGCTCGACGCTGGGCATCCTTGCGGCACCATTGTTTTTCAAATACATCCACTACACCTCCGAAGATCTGGTCCGGCAGGCCGCCAACGCCGACACGATTAAAATGATGGTTGTTGCACTGCTACTGCTTCCATTTGCACCGCTCCTCGCCAAGCTTGCCACCAAGCTCGTTCCTTCGAAAACCACACAGCCGGAATCCACCTTCCTGGACGACAGAGAACTCGACCGTCCGGAGCTGGCCATCGTGGCCTGCCTGCGCGAGCTTCAACGGACCTGTCGGATTTGCGAACACAGTCTGCACCTCACCGCAGAGGAATTCATTAAACACGATGTCCGCCTTGTCAGAATGATCAGAGTCAACGAACAAAGCGTGAACGCCATCAAGCCTGCATTGCGCGACTTTATCGGGAAACTCACCCGCAACTATCTCTCCAAACGACAGGCGATCCTGATCGAACATATTGATCGTTGCATGTCCGACATCGAACGGATCGGCGACCACATTGCCAACCTCAGCACCATCACCCAACGGCAACGCGCCATCAAAGCCGCCCGCTTCGTACCCGACGCCTTAGAGGACTGGCTCGCCCTCCACAAGGCGACGGAAAAACTGCTGTCCAAAGTCATCGATTCGTTTGATCCCGACCAGGGCAGCTTTCAGGAGATGGCAAAAGAAATCCTGGAGTTGCGTGAGGAATTCCGCGTAACGGCGATGGAGGTGCAACAAGGCCACCTGCGGCGACTGGAGGAAAAATCCGTAACACCGATTGCCGGCATGATCTTCAACGACTATCTCTCGAACTACTGGCGGATCACCAAGCATATCAAGGCTATCGCCCTCGCCGAAAAGCAGCCGCAGTTCTGGATCAAGCATGAAAAGCTGGATCGGATCATGGACTCCGACGCTCCCGGCTACTCCGTGGCCGAAGCAATTGATCCCGACGACTATCTCGACAAACTCCAATCCGACGGCTATCGCTAAAAACGGACACCACAAACATCTTCCCCGAAGAGACAGAAGGGGATACTCTATCAACAGGGAGAAACGGGAGAAATGAACCATGTGGAATTGCCCGAATTGTAATGCAGAGGTGGATGATAAGTTTGATAACTGCACGCAGTGCGGCACCGGACGCGATGGAGCGCCCCCTCCGGTGGATTTCGTCAAGAAAGGTGACGCCTACCAGCCGGGACTGCCCGCCGTGGAAGACAAGGATAAATCGATCCACAACAAGATTCTTGCCGTGCTTCTGGTACTCGGGGTGATCGCCTTCTTATTGCTACTCGCGCTCCAACGCTAGCTCCGGCCGGAACCATGTTGGGTTTAGTCCTGTTTTAATTGCGCCGGCGCATTCCGGCCACTAATGTTCCCGCATGTCACACGCCATTAAACGGATTGCCATGTGGTCGGGACCACGCAACATTTCGACAGCCATGATGCGCTCGTGGGAGGCCCGCGGCGATACCCATGTATGCGACGAACCCCTATACGCCCACTACCTGAAAACGACCGGCACACTCCATCCCGGAGCCCGTGAGATTATCGATACCGGGGAGTGCAACTGGCGAAAGGTCGTTTATGGCCTGGCCCATGGCCAAGCCAACGGAAAGCCGATCTACTACCAGAAACACATGGCCAAGCACTACCTGCCCGGAATGGACCTAAAATGGCTGGATCCGCTGACCAACTGCTTCCTGATCCGCGAACCAAGGGCCGTGCTGGCGTCCTTCAGGAAATTGATGAAGCAATTCGATATTCTGGAAACCGGATTTCCCCAGCAACTGGAAATCTTTGAGTATGTCCGGAATACAACCGGGCGGATACCGGCGGTAATCGATTCCAGGGATGTCCTGCAACACCCCGAATCCATGCTCCGCAAACTATGCGAAACCATCGGCGTGGAATACACCCCGCGCATGCTGCAATGGGAACCGGGGCGGCGTGACAGCGACGGCATCTGGGCACGCTATTGGTATGGGAGTGTCGAAAAGTCCACGGGCTTCGCGCCCTACCGTGAGTGCAACGAGTTGCTTCCTCGCAAACTGTCGGGTATGGCTGAAGCGTGCGAAGAAATGTACTGGAAGCTCTACCAACATCGAATCACCCCTTAGGAGGAACTATGCTGCAGCAATTTTACGAGAAGAACCGCGACCTCATCGTCAACATTGGCGGCGAGTTGGTGCATCGCAATCAGGCCGGCGTCAGTCCATTCGACTCCACCGTACAGAACGGTGATGGGGTATGGGAAGGGCTCCGACTGTACCGGGGCCGCATCTTCAAGCTTCACGAACATCTGGCCCGGCTGAAGCGTTCAGCGGCAGCGCTGCGGTATCGTGGCGTTCCTTCCGACGAGGAGATTATCGAGCAGTTGAGCCGGACGCTGAAGGCCAACGACATGTTTGACAACGTGCACATCCGGCTCACCCTTTCGCGCGGACTGAAATATACCAGCGGGCTCGACCCCCGAATCAATACCGCCGGCTGTACTCTGATCGTTCTCGCCGAACACAAGCCGCCGGTCTACGACAAGGCCGGCATCCGCCTGATGGTTTCCTCCTACCGCCGCCCACCGAAAAACATACTCGACCAGAACATTCACAGTTGCAACCAGCTGACCTCTATCCTCGCCAAGCTCGAGGCCAACGAGGCGGACGTTGACGATGCATTGATGCTCGACCTCGCCGGCAATCTGGCCGAGACCAATGCCACGCATGTTTTCATCGTCAAGGATGGCGTCGTCATGACCTCTACCACCGCGGCCTGCCCGGAAGGAATTACCCGCCAAACGATCCTCGATCTATGTGAACAACACGGTATCCCCTGCAAAGTGAAGGATATTCCGCTGGACGAACTACTGGTGGCAGACGAGATCTTCTGCACCGGCACCATGGGCGAGCTGGCCCCCGTAATCGAAATAGACCAAACAACCTTCTGCAACGGCGACGCCGGAAAAATGACCCGGAAACTCTCCGCACTCTATTCCGCCCTCACCAAAAGCGAAGGTGTTCAGGTGGTGTGATAGGCAGGAACGGCTGTCCCTGCCGTCCACAGCGCGCGGAGAACACGTCCTCCCTTTATTCCTGAACGGTATATTCTCCGGGTTCGTTGAATTCA
>JBNKSB010000211.1:0-11777 GCA_050297095.1 Pontiella sp.
TCCTCGCCAATCTTTGTGGTCGTTGCTTCGTGCTCGACCTGCGCCGTCGGATTGTTTACGTCGATATACGGGAACGTATGTGCCCCGCATCGATCCCCAATCAGCATCGAGTCGCACTGCGAAAAGTTGCGCGCGTTCTCGGCGGTTTCCTGCACACGAACCAGACCGCGATAGCTGTTCTGCGCCTTTCCGGCCGAGATTCCCTTGCTGATGATGGTGCTCTTGGTGTTTTTACCGATATGGATCATCTTCGTGCCCGTATCGGCCTGCTGCATGTTGTTGGTGACAGCGACGGAGTAGAATTCGCCAACCGAGTTGTTGCCCTTGAGCACGCAGCTCGGATATTTCCAGGTGATGGCCGATCCGGTTTCCACCTGCGTCCACGAAATCTTGGAATTGTCGCCGCGGCAATGTCCGCGTTTGGTGACGAAATTGTAGATACCTCCCTTGCCGTCCTTGTCGCCGGGATACCAGTTCTGTACCGTGGAATACTTGATCTGTGCATTTTCGTGGGCAATGAGTTCCACCACTGCCGCATGCAGCTGATTTTCATCGCGTTGCGGAGCGGTGCAACCTTCCAGATAGCTGACGTAGGCTCCTTCATCGGCGATCAGCAACGTCCGTTCGAATTGACCGGTATTGGCGGCGTTGATGCGGAAATAGGTCGACAGCTCCATCGGACAGCGAACGCCCGGCGGAACGTAGCAGAACGATCCGTCGGAAAAGACTGCCGAATTAAGCGTGGCAAAATAGTTGTCCTTGTACGGAACAACCGTGCCGAGATATTTCTTCACCAAATCGGGATGATCCTTCACAGCTTCGGAAAAGGAGCAGAAGATAATGCCCATCTCCTCGAGCTTGCCCTTGAAGGTGGTCGCCACAGATACCGAGTCGAATACCGCATCAACCGCCACCACGCCGGCCAGCACTTCCTGCTCGCGCAACGGAATCCCCAGCTTTTCGTAGGTTTCGAGCAACTCAGGATCAACCTCGTCCAGACTCTTGGGTCCTTCAATCTTCTGCTTCGGTGCAGAATAATAGCTAACCGCCTGATAATCAATGGGAGGAAATTCGACCTTGGCCCAGGTCGGCTGCTCAAGGGTGGTCCAGTGATTATATGCCTTGACGCGCCATTCGGTCAGCCAGTCGGGCTCGTTCTTGCGCTTGGAAATCTCACGCACGATCTCTTCGTTTAAGCCCGGAGGAAGACTATCAGCTTCAATATCGGTTACGAAACCGTATTTGTATTCCTTATCGGCGATTTCATCGAAGGATTTTTCGTTTTCAATCTTCATGGCAAACCTGTGGGCTGTGCGACCAGACGGTCGCCACTGTGAATATTTCGTTATTGGATTGTTGCTAGCCGTTCGCCATGTCGGCCAACGTCAACCTTGCAAGCGCACCAATCACGGTGCCATTGACCTTCTGCCAACTGGGGCTGACGGGGCAATTTCGTTCGCAACCTTCTTCACCGGAGCAATCGGTGAGGGCCACAGGCCCCTCCACCGCTTCGATGATTTCGGCTGCGGACAGCTGACCGGCGGGCTTGGCTAGCGAATAGCCGCCCTTGCTGCCTTGATGCGATTGTAGAATACCGCCCTGCGTCAGGATCTTGAGCACCTTGCTGACTGTCGGCAGGGGTATACCGATCGCAGCGGACAAGTCCTTGGCATTATGCAACACGCCCTCTTCCTGATTGGCCATATGAACCAGCAAAATGAACCCGTAATCCGTGATTTTTGTAATTCTCAACATAATTTATACGCCTCTATACAAGACCCAATTGGTCCAAATTCAATTAAAACGTATCAGAAGCATCTGGACGCGCAAGAATATAATACCATTTTTGGTACTATTTTAAGTGTGAGGAGTGAGGCTTTGATGATCTTGGCAACGGTGAAAACCGAAAAAGATGTATCACGGCTCAATCGTCGCATTTCGCATCGGTTTCTTCTTTTTTTGCTTCATTCCAAAAAGCGTCGAGCTCATCCAGTGTGAACGCCTTGAATTCCTTGCCGGCTCCGTGCACCAGTTCTTCCACCCGCTGGAATCTCCGGACAAATTTTTTCACGTTTTGATTCAGCAACTCTTCCGGATTGTGACCGAGAAAACGGCTCACATTGACCACGGAAAACAATAAATCACCAAGCTCATCCCGGATATCGGGTTCGTGGTTTCTATTGATGGCATCCTTCAGCTCATCAATTTCCTCGTGAAGCTTGTCAAACACATCGTTCACGTGCTTCCAATCAAATCCGGCCCGGGCGGCCCGCTTTTGGATCTGATGCGCTTTCTGCAAGGCAGGCAGATGCTTGGGAATCCCGGCAACAATGGATGCGGGCTTGCCGCCGTCCTGCTTTTCGGCCTTTTTGATCGCATCCCAATTCTGCAACACCTCGCCGGAATCAGAAACCTGAACATCCCCAAACACATGGGGATGGCGGCGCTTAAGCTTGTCGATTATGGCATTGGCAACATCAGAAAACTCGAAGTGTCCGTTTTCCTTGCAAATCTGGCTTTGGAAAACCACCTGAAGCAAAAGATCACCGAGCTCTTCCTCCAATGCGGAACAGTTTCCATCCTCGATGGCATCGATCACCTCGTACGCCTCTTCAATAAGGTCCGACTTCAGCGAATCCAATGTCTGTTCCCGATCCCACGGGCATCCATCAGGCCCGCGCAACTTGTGCATCACTTCAAGTAGCTCTTCAATTGACCTGCCTGCGTCCGCCATGGTTTTCTCCCGTTTAAGTCACAAAAAAAGGCGCCCATCCAAGGACGCCTCATGATAGCCAACCGAATCCTACATGCGCAATGTCATATCAAGAACGGTATCCGGCTTTTCATCGGTCAGAGAATCAAGTACCAGCACGGCCCCTCCGAAATCCTGGAAAGATGTGTATTCGTCGGGAACCACAACACATGCCGCCCCCGCCGTCAGCGCCCCCTTGCAAGCGACCTGAGAAGAAACCACTGCCACCAGCGTGACATGTTCCTTATCGCACTGCTTGAGCATTTTGAGCCAGTCATCCGCCCGCGGGAACGAATCCTTAACTTCTTCAGGAATAACGAGCTCAACACCCAATTTATCAAGACCCAGTTTGGCCATTAATTTTTCAGCCAGTTCCTTGGGAAGTGCTGTAAAGGCAATGACCGGAATATTGCGGGCCTGCGTGGCCTTGATCAGAGCAGCCAGCCCCTTGTCCAACTCAGCGGAATTTTCGCAATAGGCGGCAACTTTCTTATCAACCTCGGCGACAGCCTTTTCAATGGCATCCGCTTTTTTTCCGGCTCGCACAAGCACGTCCGTGACCGCGGTACGGTGCAACGGCGACATGCCGGAACGTGAAAACATTACCGGGGTCAACTCCACCCCTTTGGTTGAAACAGCGCTTTTAATCGCCTCGTATTCCACTGCGCGCGTCTTGGCCGCCACGTACTCCAGCTCAAAAATAAGGGCGTGGGTCGCCGGGGCTTGTTTCTCCGAATTTGCGTCGTTGCTCATATAATGAATGCTCCTTTAAACAGCTTTCTTTTCTAAAAAATGAGCGCGTAGTCTATGGGGGTTGGATGATTAGGTCAAGTACAGGTTTGTTGCCCAAAACCCCTTGGTTAAATGTCCAAAAACTGCGCACTGAACAGCCACACACACAACAAATTCTTATTAATATTCATTCTATCTTTTTATTCTTGTCTTATCGCGACAGTAAATATATTTATCACTCTTTATTTTCTTCACAAATCCCCTGCACAATCGTGAGAAAGGAATAGAAATGGAATTACCGGCAATCGATAGAAACGCCCGATCAAATATGGCTACCATTGCGATTTCACTAAGTGCATTTTACTTACTGACCTCGCCCGCCGGCGCAGTCTTCCAGAAACTTGACAGCATAGATGCCCCCAGAATTGGAAATATCAGCATATCAACACAGAACCCCGATGTAATTGCAGCTGCATCGGATAATGGCCTATACATCTCCTATTCCGCCGGTGCCGATTTTCGAAAGGTAGCTGTTCTCAAGGACGAACAAATAAACCATCTCTCTATTGTAGGCGAAACGGTCTACATAGCCGGTTCACGAAACGGATATAGAACCGGAAATTCCACGGAACGCATTTTCTCGTCGCGCGAAGGCGAAGAACTCAATTTCATTACTTTACACAACGGCTCGCTCTATGCCGGCACCTCGGACGGGTTGTATTTGAGCAATGCATCAACCATCAACTGGCATCGCATTCCCGGGCTGGGAAACACGGCGGTCCATTCCATGGAGGCTTCCGGGAACGATATCTATCTGGCCTGCGATCGCGGAGTCTACAGCTATCAACCCAATCAAACGCTCAAGCGGCTTTTCGTAACAAGATCAACCAGCGACAGCGAATCCCTCACGCCCTATCAAGTAAAAATCGATACGATGAACCCCTCACGCTTGTGGCTGTGCACTAGCAAAGGACTATACACCTCTCCCGATAGCGGAAAAACCTGGCTTAAGTTTTTTATTACCGGAGCAGACCGATTTTCCACCTATTGCCTCAGCCAGTTCCGGCTGGACGGAAAGCATGTCTACCTTTGCAGCGACGCCGGATTGTTGAAGGTCAATATATCCACCGGCGAATCCAAAGTGTTGTTTGCAGGACTTTCCACATCCAAGGTGCGCTGGAGTGATATTACCCCGTCCGGCGATATTTTCGTGGCCACCGATCAAGGATTATACAAGCAAGCACACAACGCGAGGCCCATCCCGTCCGTGAACGGGGATTTGGCCGCCATGATGAACGGGGAGCCCACCATTCAGGATGTGCAACAAGCCGCTATGCGCTACAACTCGGTGCACCCGGATAAAACCGAAAATTGGAGAAAGCGGGTTACATTCCGTGCACTGATGCCGCGACTGAGCGTGGACTACGATAAAACCATCGGCTCCAGTTTCACCAAAGATAGCCACTACTATGCAGAAGGCCCCTATGACTGGGGCGTCTCGCTCACATGGGACCTCGATGAATTGATCTGGAACTCCTACGAAGATGACATCGACAACCGCACCAAACTCACGACCCAGCTCCGGTTGGATATTCTCGACGAAATCAACCGGCTCTACTTCGAACGACTCCGTCTAAAGCATGAAATTTCGACGGCCGAATCCAACCTCGAAGACACCACTTTACAGCAACTCCGCCTGTACGAAATCACTGCAACGCTCGATGGCTATACCGGCGGGCTATACTCCCAATAGCACATGTGCCAGAAGGCACTTCATGGAAGTGATTTAAAAAGATCGGTCCGCTTTCCTGTTTTCAAGCAGGGGAAATTTCCCTATACACACCCCACGTTCAGGAAGGAATCCCATGCCAATTTTTGAATATAAATGTTGCAAATGCGGCGTTGCGTTCGAGCGTTTGGTTCCCAACGCCGACACCAAAGTCACGTGCGAACACTGTGGATCCAAACAGGTCGAAAAACAGTTTTCAACCTTCAGTGCCAACCTAAGCTCCAGCAAGCAGAATCCTTGCGCCAGCGGCGGGTGCCCGGCAGACGGACTCGCGGGAACCGGATGTTCCAGCGGCGGATGTCCATTCTCCCAAAACCAATGAACGAGTATACCGATGTTTAATCTCAGCCAATACCTCAAAGAAAAACAGTCAATGGTAGACCTTGCCCTCCAGGATGCCCTGCCGGCGGAAAGCATACGCCCCACCCTGCTCCACTCGGCCATGCGCCACAGTGTGCTCAACGGAGGAAAACGGATCCGCCCAATCCTTGCCATTGCGACGGCTGAAGCATTCAACACTCCCATACCGGCCATCATCATGCCCGCCATTGCCATCGAGATGTTCCATTGCTCCACCCTGATACATGACGACCTGCCTTGCATGGATGATGATGATCTTCGGCGTGGCTTGCCTACCTGTCACATCAAGTACGGTGAAGCCAATGCCGTATTGGCAGGTGATGCCTTGATGATCCTTGCTTTTCAAATCCTCGCGGAAACCGGAAACCCCAGATTCTCTCTTGAACTTGCAAAAGCGGCAGGATCGAAGGGCGTTATTGCCGGCCAGGTGGAAGATTTGGCAGCTGAAGGCATTGTACCTTCTGCCGATCTCGTAGAATTCATCCATCTTAATAAAACTGCGATTCTGATCCAAGCCGCTATCCGCATGGGGGCCGTCGCCGGAGGCGCGGAGGATGATGAGTTCGAAAACCTCAGTCTCTATGGAGAAAAGATAGGCCTCGCATTCCAGATCGAAGACGACATTCTAGATGAAACATCAACAGACGAGGTGCTTGGGAAGCATGCCGGGGCAGACATGGAACACCACAAAATGACCTATCCCGCCGTCCATGGAATGGATGCCGCGCGAAATCGAGTCCGAAACCTTACCGACGAAGCCATCGCCATTCTGGAAATACTCCCGCGCGATACTTCGGCGTTGCACGCCATCGCCGAACACCTCGTGAGCCGCAAAAACTGATTGGCTAAATGGCGAATCCGTTGAACAGTAGAATGGTAAGAAATACGACGCAGGTAACAATCAGTCCGATCGGAAAGCGTGCCAAACGGCCACCGTCCCGTTTTCGGCGTTTTGCGGACAAATAGACCGCAGCAACGGACAGTCCCAAGGTCAACATCAGAATCAAAACAAAGGTCACCTTGTTTATCATCGCATGCGGTACACGGCTCCCGGCAGGCCCCACCATGGGCAGGATCATACAGAGAATATAAAATGAAAATCCCGCTACGATGGAAAGGGCCGTTTCCAAGGTACGCTTTGGCAAAATATTGTTCTCGTTCCGCATCATAAATCTTTTATCCATTTTTGAATGCAGGTGACTATAGGTAAGCCCATGCCACGTTGGAAGAAAAAACAACATGGTTCGGGCCCCTTGAGGAAACGATTCGACGCTGGCCCCGCACCCCGGCGGTCATAATGATTCGACTCCTGTTTTAGTTGTTTCCCGAAGCTCGTTGCGATAGTCTGAAAAAGTTTTATTCCATCAAACAGAAAGGATTGTCATCCCATGAAGCAAGTCGTATTCGCTCTTCTAATAGCACTATGTGCTACCAGCCAAGCAGAATGGTTCCAGGTACTGTCGGTAACCAGCTACAATAAAATAACCGCCATTCGACCAAACGAACCAAACAACGAAATCACGGTTCGCATCAAGAACCTCGAAAATATCGAAGACATTCAGGAAAACCGCAACAAAGTACTCCTGTCCAGCAAATCTGCCGAAGAGCTTGCGAATGATTTGCTGAAAGGCCAACTCGTCCAAATAGAAAACCTAACCGAAGACAGCGGGATTTACGTCGGAGATGTTTATCTTTCGTACGAACAGATCATTAGAGGCTTTGCCAAACAACGTATGGTCGGAGGGAAAACCGTAAAGCCTGAAATCAAAAAACAAATCATGATGATTGCCACTCGCATGTTTCGCCAGCTTGATACCACCACTGTCATAGAGGACGATAACCGAATCAAAAATGCACTCCAGAAAGCTACGGAAGGAAAGGTTGTTTTTACCTACGAGACCTATTATGACAATGACTACCTGAAATGCATCTTTGTATATGAGGCACTTGCATGGTTCAAGGAAACCGGTCAGTTCCTGCCGGATGGCATCCAGAAAATGTATCTTGACTGGGTGGGTGAATACCAGAGCGCCCAATCCCTGAAGGCCAAGGAACTGGAGGTTAAGATTCGAGACATGGCACTTCGCTACGAACTTTATCGAGACTTCGTCTTCGACGGGAAATAATCAGCTCTGTGACACTAATAGTTTAAGATGGAACACGTCTGGAGGGCGGGTATGGTTGAAAAACCTTCCCGCCCTTTTATGGGGCACGGCACCAATCCTGCTCCGTTTCAACAAATCTCCCCGGAGGGCTGCACTCCTTCAGCCAAAGATCGGAGAAACAATCAGCACAACCCTCAAAGCTTTCCGGAAAAACATTTACCTAAACATGCCCAAGCCAGGCAGGAAGGGCCAGTCGCCCGGCACTCCCTTTAATCAATGGTTACGCCGAACAAGGACATGGATGATGAATCGTCTTTACCGGGCCCACGGTGGATCCGTTGTTTCCGTGGCGAACCGTTGGTGATAAATGCAAAACCATCGAGTCCGGTATAATTTCCATCCAGATTGATCCATTGCACGCTGGTTATGTAACGACCTATCGGTGCCTTTATCCCAAAAAAGGTATCGTCCTTTGCTTTCCCGGAACGAAAGTTGATTTCGGCAACCTGAGCAACGGTATCGCCATTGTTCAACGTCACCTTCATCAGCCATTTGGAGGTGTCCGCCGCACCATTGCGCCCAAGAATAGTAGCGCCAATGGCTCGAACATGCTCCTGTGAAGCAAACCCCAACTCTTCGAGAGTGAAGCTGAAGGTGCTGTTCTTGACTTTATCCTCCCCCACATTGGACTTGGCAAGAAAACCACCACTTGGAGCTTCTCCAGGACCCGAGATCGGCATGCAGGCAGTGTCGTCCATATCGGTGCGAAGATGATCATCGCTCTGCACAAGCAGGCTTTTGCCGCCACCAAAAGTTGCGTAGAAGCTATCCGACTGCGTGCCTCCCGCAATGACCTCATTGTCAAAATCAACGACTCCGCCGCAACCGTTCGTATAAGCCTCATAGATTTCCCTGCGAAAATCACCGATCCCTATGCACAACGATGCATCAACGCCCCCCCCCGACGAATTTGCCGAAAAAAACGAGGCATCCCGGTCGACATCGTTTCCCTCTTCGGATCCATCGTAAACTCCGACCACGGGAAAAGTGACGGGTTCGGAACAGGCCTCTTTCGCGCCAAACAACAGAGCGGAACTACATGTAAAAAACAACGCCAAATACTTCATAAAACCTCTAAAAAAGCTGGATTTTGTGTTACCGAAAAGCAGTCAATATACACCAACCCGACAGCAAGCAAACTAAAGAAGGAAAAAAATTCGAGGGGATGTTTACAGGGGGCTTAGGCAAAAAAAAAGGCCCACTCGATTGAGTGGACCTAGAAAAAATGGTGGGCGTTGACGGGCTCGAACCGCCGACCCTCTCGGTGTAAACGAGATGCTCTAGCCAACTGAGCTAAACGCCCATTTGTTCAAAGGAGCCGACATCGTACTTATTCCACATTTTGAGTCAAGCGGGGATGCTCAAAAAAGAAGAGTACAATCATATTTTGACAGGATTATTGGATCGTCGGGATGTGGAATAGGAGATTTTGGACGCCAAGATTGCCCGAATAAATAATTTTCGGAGCAGGCAATGAACGCAACGAATGGTTCAAATCCGCAAATCAGGACTCCCCTTCCGCAACGATCTTTGCGCTCTTGAGGTTCGTTATTTCCCGACGACGCCGAGCCAGGTTTCGGCCATGAGGGCGTGGCCGGCGATGGAGGGGTGTACGCCATCTTCCGCCCAATAGGATGGAATGTGCCGCTGTTCCGCGGCGACGAAGGCGGCGTCGAAATCGACGAAGATGGCATCGAACTCGCCGGCTAGCCTTTTGATTACTTCAATCTTGGGATCGAGGTCTTCGCGCATACCGGCGACAAAATCGTTGATCGGTAACTGGAACGGCGAGCAGAGAATCAGATGGGCATCGGTTCCGTCTTTTACGCGCAGCAGCAATTCGCGGTACTCGGACTCGAACACATCGACCGGTGTCGGGTCGTTGCGGTCGTAGCGGCAGTAGACGTTGTTCACGCCGATGAGTAGCGAAACCCAGTTGGGCTGGAGGTCGATGCAATCGTGATTCCAGCGCTTGAGCAGATCGCAGGTTTTTTCCTTTTTTATGCCGGTGTTGCGGAATCGAAGGTTGAGTTCGGGATGCTTCATTCCCAGTTGGCCGCAAACCATGGCCACATAGCCCATGCCCAATGAATTTGGATCGTCATAATTCCGTTCGCAGTCTGTAATGCTGTCGCCGGTGAACAGGATCAGATCGTTTTCCTTGAAGGGTGTGCTCATGCCAATACCTCTTTGAGGGCTTCGAGTACGGTTTGGTTCTGAGAAGGTGTTCCGATGGTTATGCGGATATGCTCCGGTAGACCGTAGGGGTCCATCGGGCGCACAATCACCTTCCGTTTTTGTAGTTCTTGAAACACTTCGCGCCCGTTGCCTGTTTTGCAGAGAATAAAGTTGGCGCCGGAAGGCGTTGTTTCAATGCCGATCCTGGGCAATTCCTGTTCAAAAAAGCACATCCCCTCCTCCACCATTTCTCTTGTTTCAACGAGGTGGGTGATATCATCCAGCGCCGCCATGGCGGCGGCCTGCGCCATGCCATTGACATTGAAGGGCTGGCGAGTCTTGTTAAGCAAGCCGATCAGTTCCGGATGCCCGATTCCGTAGCCGATGCGCAAGCCGGCCAGACCGTAGCCCTTGGAAAAGGTGCGCAGCAGAATAACGTTCTTTTTCCCGGCGCGGATATGTTTAAGTACGTTGGGCTTATGATCTTCCGGCATGACTTCAAAGTAGGCTTCGTCGATTATGGCTATGACTTGGTCCGGAAGCTTCTCGATGAAGCGGTCGAGAGCTTCTGGCGCAACCATGGTGCCGGTCGGATTATTGGGGTTGCAGATGACCACTAGCCGGGTTTCGGGCGTGATGGCGTCGAGCATGCCGTCGAGATCATGGACGTGGTCCGGCATCGGAACCCGGATGGTTTCGGCGTTGTACATCGCCGCGACGAGGAAATAGACCGCGAACGCCTCGGCTCCCATCACCAGGTTTGTTCCCTGCTCCAGGAAGACGTGGCCCAGAAATACGATCAGTTCGTTGCTGCCGCAACCAAACAGGATTTGGTCGGGGGAAACATCGAGATTGTCGGCCAGTTTCTTTTTCAAGTAAAACGCGCCGCCGTCGGGATAGCGGTGCATTTCGGGAATGGCCTCCTGCATGGCCTCAACCGCCATGGGCGACGGGCCCAACTCGTTTTCATTTGAAGCGACCTTCACGATGTCGGCGATATCCTCGAAACCCAGTTCGCGTGCGACCTCTTCAATCGGCTTGCCCGGCTCGTATACCTTCAGGCCGGAAATATAATCCTTCGGAACCATACTCTACTCCATGAATTTTGGACAAGATAACAGGATTGCACCGGATAAATAAACACCAAGAACGCGAAGATCGCAAAGGGTGACGATCAGACAGAGATTAGACAATATGATTTACAGAAAGTTAAACCCCAGGAATTCAAAGGGCGCGAAGGGGATAGTTTTTGAACTGCAGATCACGCAGTTTACTATGGAATAGCTCGATGGAGTCTGTTTTTTTGCACTCTTCTGTTTTTAGATTTTAGTCCTTTGCGAAGGGGGAGAGTTCACGGAGGCGCTGAATGACGGGCGGTAATTTTTCAAGAACGTAGTCGATGTCTTCATCCGTGTTGTAGCGACTGAGGCTAAAGCGGATCGAGCCGTGTACCATCGAGCGCGGCACATCCATGGCGCGCAGTACGTGCGACGGTTCGAGCGAGCCGGAGGCACAGGCCGAACCGGTAGAGGCGCAGATGCCAACGTCGTCGAGCATAAGCAGAATGGCCTCGCCCTCAACATATTCAAAGCTGATGTTGGTGGTGTTGGGCAGGCGGCGGGAAACATCGCCGTTAATGCGCGCCCCTTTGCATGATTTCAGAATGCCGTTTTCCAGTCGGTCGCGCAGCTTCCGCTCGTGGTCGACATCTTGTTCCATGCGCTCCATGGCCAGCTCGCAGGCTTTACCGAGACCGACAATATAGGGGACGTTTTCGGTGCCGGCACGTCGGCCGCGCTCC
>JBNKSB010000212.1:0-3393 GCA_050297095.1 Pontiella sp.
TTCGGATCGATCGAAAACCTGCTGGCGAACACCGACAAGCTCAAAGGCAAGCAGAAGGAAAAGGTCGAGGAAAACAAGCATACCGCCCTGCTCTCCAAGCGACTGGTCACCATCAAGTGCGATGTGCCGGTAAAGGAAAGTCCCGACGAACTCATCATCGGCAAGCGCAACGACGATGCGTTGAAAATCCTATTCAGCGAACTCGAATTCAAATCGCTCATCAAGCGGCTCTTCGGTGAATCCCCCACCCCGACCTCCGTGGCCGTGGCCGCCGCCACCGAAGGTCAGGGCGACCTCTTCGAATTCGCCGCCGCCCAGAAACCGGAAATGCTCGAACCACTCCCGCAGTTCAAGACCATCAAGGACGTGAAGCACAAGTACCACCTCGTCAGCACCGCCGCCGAACGCAACGCGCTGGCCGAAAAACTGTCCGGTTGCAGCGTCGTCTGCTTCGACACCGAAACCACCAGTCTCGACGTCCGCACCGCCGAGCTGATCGGCATCTCCTTCTGCGTCGAACCGCACGAAGCATGGTTCGTTATCCTTCCGCCCGACCGAGAACAAACCCTAAAGGCACTCGAACCCTTTCTTCCCATTCTCCAAAACGCCGACATCCGCAAGGTCGGGCAAAACCTGAAATACGACTTGAGCGTACTCAAGTGGCACGGCATCGAAGTGCGTGGCGAACTGCTCGACACCATGCTGGCCCACTATCTCATCGACCCCGACCAACGCCACAACATGGATCATATGGCGGAATCACTTCTAGATTACTCCCCCGTCCCGATTACCGCCCTGATCGGCGAAAAGAAAAGCGAACAGAAGACCTTGCGCGAGGTCGATCCCGACGAGTTGTGCGAATATGGTGCCGAAGACGCCGACATCACCCTTCAACTCTGGCATAAGCTCAAGCCCATGCTCAAGGAGCGCGGACAGGAGCGGGTCTTTTACGAAATTGAAACGCCGTTGCTGCCCGTGCTTACCGAAATGGAATACAACGGCATCAACCTCGATGTCGCCGCACTCGCAACATTTTCCGAACAACTAGCCGGAAAAATTGAAAAGCTGGAAGCCGCCGTCTACACCATGGCCGGCATGGAGTTCAACCTCAACTCGCCCAAGCAACTCGGCGAAGTGCTATTCGATGTGCTGAAGCTAGTTGAAAAGCCGAAAAAGACCAAAACGGGCCAATACAAGACCGGCGAGGAAGTCCTGGCCGATCTCGCACCCAAGCACGAAATCGCCGCCAAACTCCTCGAATACCGCTCGCTCACCAAGCTCAAGAGCACCTACGTCGATGCGCTACCCAAGGAAGTGTTCGAAGACACCGGGCGCATTCACACGACCTTCAGCCAGGCGATCACCACCACCGGCCGGCTTTCCTCGGTGAACCCCAACCTGCAGAACATCCCGATCCGCACCGAAGAGGGCCGCGAAATCCGACGAGCATTCATTCCCAGGGAAGGCTTCACCCTGCTCGCCTGCGACTATTCCCAGATCGAGTTGCGCATCATGGCCGAACTGAGCCAGGACCAGCACCTGCGCGAGGCGTTCATTCATGGAGAAGACATTCACACCGCCACCGCCGCGCGCGTATTTGGGGTGCCCACAGGTGAAGTCACCCGCGAAATGCGTTCCAAGGCCAAGATGGTCAACTTCGGTATCATCTACGGCATCTCCGCCTTCGGGCTGGCCCAGCGCCTCGGCATCCCGCGCACCGAAGCCGGCGAAATCATCGAGCAGTACCGTGCCAACTATCCCGGCGTGCAGGACTACCTCGACAAGACTATCGAATTCGCACAAAAGCACGAATACGTCGAAACCATCACCGGCCGCCGCCGCTACATCCGCGACATCAACGCCCGCAACCAAATGGTCCGAGGCGGCGCCGAGCGCAACGCCATCAACGCCCCCATCCAAGGCACCGCTGCCGACATGATCAAGATTGCCATGGTCGAAATCCACGAACTGCTGCGCTCACGCAAAGCCAAGACCAAGCTCCTTCTCCAGGTCCACGACGAACTCGTCTTCGACCTCGCGCTCAACGAAAAGGACGAACTCACCCCCCTCATCGAAGAAAAGATGAAATCCGCTATCCCCATGGAAATCCCCATCCTCGTCGAATCCGGCACCGGCGCAAACTGGCTCGCAGCGCATTAAAGCAAAGGGACGCCGTTTGTGGCGCCCCTTCTTTAAACATTCAGTCTTTCTAGCTTGTGATCAATCGTCGATGGCAGATTTACTCCACCTTCTCCATATCCATGCCGCAGGCACATTTTGCAGGCTGGTCGGAAAGCACCGGACAGCCCATCTTGCAGTGATATAGTCCTTTAATGCTGGATTCCTTGACTTCCTTTCCGCAGGCGCATTTTCCGTCCTTCGCTCCTTTTGCATCACACTTGCAGTCGGCTCCACACGCACACAACTGGGCCTTGCCATCTTTCGTTCCGAGCAGATGCATTTTTACCAGATCAGCTCCACACTTGCATTTTCCGGGTTTCAAGGCCGTCATTTCGCAGGTAGGGCATACATAAACGGCTTTTGTGACGGTTGCTTTATCCTTGGCGGCCGGTGGCATCGGGGTTCCTTCATCTCCGGCATAAACGTTACCGCACAATGCAACCATCGCTATCGCAATCAGTATTGAATAAAACTTCATTCCAACCTCCTCGTTAAATGTAATAATGAACAAATGTTAGACATTCCCGGCAAAATGATTACCGGGCGAACGCGGCATGGAGCCGCTCAAATCTCTCCATACAGCACCTCCCTTCACCTAGGCGATAGTGGCACAGTGCTATCATCGCCCCTCTGCTGAAGGGAAGGGTATCTCCTTTGACCACAAAGAGAAGCAAATATTTAAGATAATCTTTATGAAAAAGATCCTTATCCGGAAACAGCGTAGTGAGATCAATCTCACGAAACCCGTAGACGTACAGAGCAGCCGAGATGCGGCAATACGTACCGCAGGCACCCTGCCGACTTTGTCGGCAACGGCCACGGTTTTTTCAGAAAATGCCATATCAGATCATGACGACCTGATTAACATGTCCTCCACGACAACGAATCGGGAGTGACACCCTACGCGGTTTCAGACACATTGTTCACATATAGCGTCTGCGTCGGGAAGGCGAACTCGATGCCGGCTTCGTTGTAGCGTTTGAGCAACTCCATGTTCAGTTTTTCGGCGTGGGCCAGGTAATCCCAGTAGGCCGGCGGATGGTACCAATAGATCACCAGGATATTCAGCGAACAATCATTGAAATCGTTGAAAAAGACGCGCGGCGGGAATTCGGGATCCATGCCCTCGTGGTTGTCGAGAAGCTCCTTCAGAATATCGACGGCCTGCTGTACTTTTTCCGGCGGCGTATCGTAGGTGATGGTGACATTCAT
>JBNKSB010000213.1:0-10605 GCA_050297095.1 Pontiella sp.
TTCCAAAAGGGTACGGTTAGATACAAGGCCGGGGTCGAAGTAAGCCCTGACGATGTACGGAAAAGGGACGCGAAAAAGGAGTCGGTCCTTTGATCTTTGCATGTGATGATTCGGCGGTTTTGCTTAGCTTTTCTGTAAGGATAGGAAACCACGCATAGCGTATCGGGGCGATCTATCACATTATGAGCCGGGGGAATCGTGGCGATGCAGTTAATCCGATTGCTCTTGATGCGGTTCCGGATTCTCTAAAAGCCTTTGTTTCCCGACGCCGCTTTCAAATTCGCAATGGGGATGAAAATCCGTACCCGGTAGGGACGGACCGCCGGGCCGTCCGCATGTAGGTCTGGCATTGGGTGCATGCGGCGCGCTCGGCGAGCACGCCCTACCTTAACTGCTCAACAACTCCTGCACATCGTTCCAGGTGAGGGATTGGCCGATGTCGCCGTCCTTTTCGAGGGTGGCATCGATGACGCTCTTTTTCTTCTGCTGCATTTGCAGGACCTTTTCCTCGACGGTGCCTTTGGTGATGAGCTTGACGCTGTAGACGGTGTTTTTCTGTCCTATGCGGTGGGCGCGGTCGGTGGCCTGGTCCTCGACGGCGGGATTCCACCACGGATCAAAGTGAATCACCATGTCGGCACCGGTCAGGTTGAGACCGCTGCCGCCGGCCTTGAGGCTGATGAGGAAGAGCGGGATGGAGCGGTCGGAGTTAAATTTACGAACCCGTTCCTGCCGATCCTTGGTGGAGCCGTCGAGATAGCAGTATTTGAGTTCCCGCGCCTCCAACTCCTCGCGGATGATTGAGAGCATCGAGGTAAACTGGCTGAAAACGAGAATGCGGTGGCCGGCGTCGAGTGCTTCGTCGACCAGCTCGAAAAACAGCTCCAACTTTGCGGATGGATATTCGCTCTTGAGGTTGGGCAGCTTGAGCAGGTCGAGATGGCAGCAGGTTTGCCGCAGTTGCAGCAGGATCTTGAGAATCTGCATGCGCGACTTGTTGAAGCCCTTGGCATCGACAAGGCTGGTAATCTCTTTCTTCGCACTCTCGAGGAGCTTCTTGTAGACGAGATGCTGGTCCTTGCTGAGTGAACAGTGGGCCACGCGCACGATCTTGTCGGGCAGATCCTTCGCCACATCCTTTTTCAGGCGGCGCAGCAGGAAGGGGTGCAGTTTGCGCCGCAGCTTGATCTGCGCCAGCTCGGCATCGGGTCCGCCATTCTGGATGGGCAGTTCATAGTTTTCCCGGAAGGCCTTGTGGTGGCCGAGATAGCCCGGCATAAGGAAATCCATGATCGACCACAGGTCGGTGACGCTGTTTTCGATCGGTGTGCCGGTAAGCACCAGCTTGTGGTAGGCCTGCAGCTTCTTCACGGTCGTGGCATTTTGCGTGGTGCGGTTCTTGATGTGCTGGGCTTCGTCGAGTGCGACGACGGAAAAGCGGTGGTTTAAATATTCGTCGAGGTCGCGTCGGATGAGCGCATAGGAGGTGACGACCAGATCGCAGTCCGCGACTTTTTCCCAGTGCTCATGCCGATCACCGCCGTGCATCTTGAGCACACGCATATCCGGAACAAATTTCTCGGCTTCTTCCGCCCAGTTGTCAACCAGACTGGTGGGGCAGATAATGAGTGCGGGCTGGTTTTCTGCATTATCGTTTTCACGTCGGAGTTGCAGCCAGGTCAGGGTTTGCAGGGTTTTCCCCAGACCCATTTCATCGGCCAGAATGCCGCAAAATCCGCTGCGTTCAAGGAAGCGCATCCAGTAGACGCCCTGCTTCTGGTAGTCGCGCAGCGTGCTTTCAAGCCGGTCGCCAAGCGGAACCGGCTCCAGCTTGCTGTCCCGGTTTTGTGCTTCCGCCTTGGCCATCCATTCCGGCGCACTTTCCACGTCAATGCCGTCCAGCGCGTTGAGGGATGATTGAACGTAGGCGGCGTGGATATCGCTCATGCGGAAGCTTCCGGGCTGATCGCCGGCACCAACCGAGCAGTCGCTGAACACTTCGCGCGCGGTTTCGATGGCGTCGGAATCGAGCAGGATGACGCGCCCCTTCTTTTCAATGAAGGCTTCACCCATGTTGATGGCGCGCTGTATATCGGCGTCATCGAGGCTTTGGCCTCCCTGTGTTTCGTAGTCATAGCCGACTTCGAAGAAGCCACTGTTGCTGGACGGATTGACCTGCACCACGGGCATGACCGATTCTGCCTGATCCATGAAGGCTGCCGCCATCCCCTCAATGTCGATGCGCCAGCCGAGTCGGCGCAGACGGGGCAGGGCCCCGCCAAGGAAGTTAAGCACCTCGCGGTTGCCCCGGATCTGGCGCAGCATGTCGCCCCGTATTCCCCGGAAGCCGGTTTCGGTCACGATCTCGATTGCTTCCTTTTCGGCGTCCGGGTTGCGGATTTGGAATTCGAGCAGGTCGTCTTCGGAGGGAATGGAAAAGTTGCCTTGGGCATCGTCGCGGCCGGCCACCAGCCGGACGGTGCCGTATTCCGCGTAGAGCGTACCCGACAGTTCGGTTTGCGTGCCGTCGATCACCAACCGGAAGCGCGGCTTGGCGGGGCTGAGCGAGAGCATGTCGTCGGAAATATTCCGTTCGACCGTGATCATGCCTTCGAGCATCGGCAGCTCGTTTTTCATGAAGGATGGAATGGCATCGCGCGGAATGCGCACCGGCGCATCGTAGATCGCACGCATCGGCCCCGGAAGCACGGTTTCGAGTTTGGAGAACATGCCGTCCTGCAAAATCCAGCCCGCGCCGCCGCTCACCACGCAGGTGAACGGTTCGTTCGAGTTCGTATGAAGCGATAGCACCAATTCGCCACTATCCTCGTCGAGCACCATTTCAAGATGGGTGGGGGTAATGGCATCGTCGACGATCAGGCATCCATCGATCCCGCCCTGGTATAGTTCCCCGCCCATGCGGAGTTCGAGAATGTTGATGAAGTCGGCGAGGGTCGCCGTCAGTTTGCCCTTGGCCGGGCCTTCGCAGATGTCCTCCAGAACAAAAAGCAGGTTTTCATCTTCAGTAGAAAGTGCCAATGGATGGTTTTTGGGGACCTCGTTCAGCGGAATGACCTGGCCGCCGATTTCGGCGGCGATGCGCATCGGCACTTCGCAGTTGGGCAGGTTGTCGCGCCAGCTCTGCTTGAGGGTGATGCGCAAGCTGGCCGGAGCCCCGCCGGGGTCGCGTGTGTGGTAGGCGGTTTCATCGAATGACGCCAGCCGCTCGGCCCGGCGCTTTTCCTCGGCCATCTTGTCGACGCGGTGCGGATCTGAATAGAGGCGCACGGCTTCGAGTCCGAGCGCCACCAGATGGGCACAGATTTTCCCTTCTTCGCGGTTTTCCCGGCAGGGGCAGTGGTTTTCCACCAGGCCGTCCGGCAATACCTCGAATTTGCTGCGCATCCCGCGGATGCCGATCGATAGCTGGCCGGTGACGAACGGGGGATCGAAGGCAACCTTCTCCACCTTGCCGCGTTCAAACAGCGTCATGCCATCCCTGAAGGTTTGCCGACCGGCCCAGTCTTCCAAAATTTTCTGTGTAAAGGGTACGTGCATGGAGCCGTAATTGGTAATGCGTAATATGTAATTTGTAAACCGTAAAGCATCCGGCTTTCCTTGTCCGCCATAACCATTGCGCGGCAGTAAAATTATTCTGTCAAAATGTTCCAAAGCCCGGGTGGATTCGATACAAACAAAGCATGTCGTTTTCAGGGAAAAAAAACTATTTGCGGGGGATCAAGGGCGTTTTCGTTCTGCTCATCATCTATGTACTGGTTTCGGTCGGCTATTATTGTCTGCCATGGTCGGTGCGGCAGCATGTCTATTTTCGATCGCAATCGATCGACCGAACGCTTCGTGAGAATGGATACAAAATCCTGCAGGGATGGGATGAGCTGGCCTTTTTTGGTCATGATGCTTCCATCGAAATGGACCAGTCCTATCGAGGCGACTATGCCTATGCCGGCCTGCCATCGCAGGGTTTCAGAGTTTTCGGGAGCCTGAACGTACTTGAAAACAGGGGGTATATCGCCGGCTACAGCGAGTCGATGAAAAACCCGCTTTGGGTTGCGTATCGCATTTTTGATCTGCCCAAGCTCGAATCCGGCAAGCGTCCGACGCATTTTTCCGTGGATACACGGACCCGTTCACAGGTGGCGCATAGCGACTACACCCATTCCGGCTACGACCGCGGCCACATGGCCCCAAACTATGGCATTGCCACCCGCTACGGACGTGAGGCCCAGTTTGAAACCTTTCTGATGAGCAACGTCATTCCGCAGAAACCGAACATCAATCGCCACGTCTGGAAAGATCTCGAAATGCGGGTGGCCAAGCGCTACGGCCGCTATTTTCGCGAGGTTTGGGTGATCACCGGCCCCGTATTCCAAGGGGAGATCAAGAAGCTTGATTCCGGGGTTCCGGTTCCGTCGGCCTATTATAAGATCATCGTTGACGAGCGGCATGGAAAGCTGCGGGCCTTGGCTTTTCTAATAGAAAGCAAAAGCCATCCCTATTTGCGCATCAAGAGTTGCCTGGTCAGCATCGACGAGCTCGAAACACTCACTGATCTCGACTTTTTCCCTGATTTACCTGATGAGTTGGAGGCAGCACTGGAAGCAAAACCGGCCACCCGCCTTTGGCCATGGATCGCTCCCTCCATCCGCTACCACCTGTCCGGTAAAACCGATTGATCAGTTGCCAGTATGCAATGTTAAACAAACCAGGAAGGACCAAGCCGATGAAATTCAAAGTAGACGCCGATACGTGTATTGCCTGCGGTGCGTGCGAAGAAACGTGCCCCGAGGTATTTGAAGTCAATGACCACTCGACCGTAAAACTCGATCCGGTGCCCGAGGAACTGCAGGCAGCTGCACTTGAAGCCGAAGAGGGCTGTCCGGTCGACGCCATTTCCCACGAAGCTTAGGGGGGCATCCATGGACCTGATTAGAGGTGGATGCTATTGCGGGGCCGTTCGGTACGAGAGTACGGGGAAGGTGCTCCATTTCGTCCATTGCCATTGCCCCGATTGCCGCAAGCTTTCGGGCGCAACCTTTGCTTCCGTGATAGTCGTCACAGCTTCCGGATTCAAGTTGGTGAAGGGCGAGGACAACCTGGAAACTTTCCAGTCCTCGCCGGGCAAGCATCGTTGCTTCTGTCGTACGTGCGGCTCGCACGTCATCGCAAAGTTTGACGCCAAGCCCGAGATGCTGCTGATCCGGGCCGGCTCGGTGGATGGCGATCCCGGTGTCCGCCCGGATGCCCATATCTGGGTTGCCCACAAGGCCCCTTGGTACGACATCCTCGACGATATACCGCAGCACGAAGACGGCTTGACCTGACGATCGAATGGGAAGGGCATGACACATGCCGAAGATTGATATCTACTACTGCCGCGTATGCGGCCTATGTACGAAGGCTATAAATTTTTTGCGTGATCGCGGGGTTACCTTTACGGCTTACGCAGTCGAGTATGATTCCCAAAAGGATGAATTTATCGACTCCGGCAATGTCCGTGAAATGTATCGGCGGTGTGGCGAAAGAGTTGATTTTGTTCCGCAGATATTTATCGGCGAAACGCACATCCGGGGGTGGAAAAAACTTAAGCCCATGATCAGATCCGGGGAAATCGACGCGCTCATACCCCAGCCGAACAAGTAGTTTCTTATGTTGCAAAAGTTTACATCCTTAATGCCGCTGTGGGTTGTTGCGCTGGGTATTCTTGGGTATTGCTATCCGCCGTCCCTGTCCTGGTTCGAACCGTGGATCCAATGGATCTTCTTCGGCACGATGCTCGGCATCGGCTGCGCCATGAACCTAGGCGATTTCCGACCGCTGATCCAACGCCCGCAGTTGGTGCTGCTCGGTATTCTGGTTCAGTTTGTGGTCATGCCCGGTTGCGGGTTTTTGATCGCCAAGTCCCTATGCCTTCCTCCCGCGCTGTTCTTGGGCATGATTCTTGTCGGGGCGGTGCCGGGGGCGATGGCCAGCAATGTGGTTTCCTATCTGGCCAAAACCGATGTGGCCTATTCCATTGCGCTGACCTCAACCGCCACACTGCTCGCTCCTCTACTCACTCCGGCGATGGTCTATCTCTACGCCCACGCAATGGTCCCAATCAATTATGTGGCGATGCTCGTGAGTATCCTCAAAATCGTCATACTGCCACTACTCATCGGTTTTAGCCTCAAGCACCTTTTCAAGCAACAGGTTGAACGGATGATCGACCTCTTTCCGGCGCTCTCCACCCTCTGCATTGCGATCATCTGCGGCGTGATCGTTGCGCTCAACCAGTCACGGATCGCCTCGTTGACCCTCATCGTATTTGCGGCCATTTTCCTCCATAACCTACTCGGCTACCTGGGGGGGTATGCGGGCGGCATGCTGCTACGGTTCGATCTTCGCCGCCGGCGTACACTTTCCATCGAGGTAGGGATGCAAAATGCCGGACTCGGTGCCGTCCTCGCCCTTAAGCACTTTTCCTCCGAGACGGCGATGGTTCCGGCTCTCTTCGCGACATGGTGTGTCATTACCGCGTCGCTGCTTGCCCGCTACTGGGGACGTTCCTCTATGGGGAATGCAGAGGGCGTCGGTTGAGGACTGCACTGAACGAATGTTAAAAGACAGGGGTGATCATGGAACTGGTAAGTCAGGCTGATTTGGATGCGTTGCTGGGATTTTTACCGTGCCGCACACCGCAGGCATGGATCGACGAGGCGCTGAAGCACGAGGAGGTGCTTTTGCTGAACCACTGCTATCTGGAACAGTGCGCTGCCCGGAATGCGCTCAACCTCATGTTCCGCTGTCCGGACAAACCCGACGTACTTTCCAAGATGTCGAAGCTGGCCCGCGAAGAACTGCGCCATTTCGAGAAGGTGCACGATTTGCTCACACGTCGTGGCTATACGTACAAAATGATGAAGCCGTCGCGCTATGCCGGCCTGCTGAACGAAGAAGTGCGGTCGCAGGATCCCGGGAAACTGGTGGATCAGCTTATTGTCGGGGCCTACATCGAGGCCCGCTCCTGCGAACGCTTCGCCTCGCTGGCCCCGCACATGGACAAGGAGATTGCCGACTTTTTCCGGTCATTGCTCAAGTCCGAGGCGCGGCATTTCAAGGATTATCTTACCCTTGCCGAAAAATATGCCGGCTCGCCGATTGATGATCGCGTCGTTCATTTTGCGAAGATCGAGCGCAAAGCGATCGAATCGCCCGACCCGCAGTTCCGCTTCCACAGCGGGGTTCCTGCCTGATTCAGGTCGATTGTTCTGCTACGGAATTAAGATGCTGCCGGGGTAGGGGGCTGCCCAAAAACGGACGAACCCAGACATCGTCGACAACAAACGCGACGGTTCCATCCTAGGCACGCTTGATGGCGGCGTTGCCGATACCGGCAATGCTTACATTGGAATCCCATATCAAGGAAAGATCGCCAATCCGCGAGATCCTATCTCAAGGATCTTCCGGGGGGCAGCGATTAAGCCTAGGACACATCGTCCGAGTCGAGACCGGTGTCGAAGAGCTGCTCGATGGCTATGGCCGCCGGGTGTTCATCATCGCCGGAAATTTCTACCTCCAGCAACGTTCCCACTGTTGCACAGAGCAAGAGGATGCTGATGATACTTTTCGCATCCGCGATACTCCCTTTTGCCTTGATGTGGATGGATGAGCGAAAGCGTTTGGCCGTAAGAACCAGTTTGCTTGCCGGACGGGCGTGCAAGCCTTGTTCCCATGGCACAGTGACTGTTGTTTTTTTCATACGTTGAGAGACAGAGATTGAAACAATAGGTTCAATCAAAGCTATGCTTCTGCTCCATTGCCATTCAACGGCCTCCTATTGTCTTGGGTTGCACACCGAAAATCAGCCCGATCCTCCGCTTCCACAGCGCGGGGCGGCTTGAATCACGAAATGTTGACCCCCAGGCCTGGTCTGGTTATCATCACAGCAGTGAATGGAGGCAACGTATGAAAATCCTGGTTGCAGTCGACCTTTCAGAGGCTACCGCGAAAATTGTTGAAGAGGCGAAGAATATGGCCGAGGCGCTTTCGGCAAAGCTTTGGCTCATCCATGCCGCGCGGCCCGAACCCGCATTCATTGGCTATGATCCGGGGCCGCAAAGTGTCCGGGATTCCGTGGCCAAGGAATTTCATGTAGAGCATGGAAAAATCCATGATCTTGCCGAGTCGTTGCGGCAGGCGGGCCTGGAAGTGACCGCGCTTCTTGTGCAGGGTGAATCGGTTCAAGCCATTCTGCATGAAGCCGAAAAGTTCGACGTGGACATGATCATTATCGGATCGCACGGGCGGGGGCTGATGCATCAACTGATTCTTGGTAGTACGAGTGAAGGCGTTTTGCATAAAGCCAGATGCCCGGTTCTTGTGGTTCCGACGCACGACCGCGATTGACTGCTGCATCGACTCAATCCACCATGCCGCTCCCTCTTCTGTTCCGATGGAGGGCATCCTGTTCGACTGCATACTACTGGTCCTCTTTCTCGCCGGCCCGATTCTGGCGCTAAAGTTTAAATCTCGTTGATGGAACGAAAGCCCGCCAGGAATTATCCGGGGCGATGGATCTTGAACCAGCAGGGGATTCGCCCGCGTGATTTGGATGGTTTCTTTTCATGAGATTGTTATAGTCGTTTCAAGAGAGACGGCCATAATGGGGCGCTATGAATATTGACCTACCCAGAATCATCCAAGGAGGGATGGGCTTTGGCATATCGGATTGGCGTTTGGCCAAGGCGGTTTCGCAACTCGGGCAGCTTGGCGTAGTTTCCGGCACGGCCCTTGATGTAGTCGTTGCGCGCAAACTCCAGGCTGGAGATCCAGAAGGACATGTCCGCCGTGCTCTCGAACACTTTCCTTTTCCCGGAATCGCACAACGCATAATGGATGCCTTTTTCGTTCCCGGTGGACTCGCCGCGGACGAGCCGTTCCGCAATATACCGATGAATAATGTCGAAGGACGAAGAGAGCCGCAGGAACTCTGCATCGTGGGCAACTTTGTAGAGGTTTTTCTTGCCCGTGAGGGGCATGCAAATCCAGTCGGTATCAACTATTTGGAAAAGATACAGATTCCGCACCTTCCCTCCATCTACGGTGCCATGCTGGCGGGAGCGGCCGTTGTGATCATGGGCGCAGGAATACCCCTTGCCGTTCCGGGCATACTGGACGCGCTCGCCCGCCACGAGCCGGTGACGTATCCGATCAACGTAACGGGATCCGATGGTGGCAACGAGATCATCAACCTCGCCTTTGAGCCCTCTGTTTTTATCGAGGAAGGTACCCCTCCGCCTCCGCTCGATCGGCCGGATTTTCTGCCGATCGTCTCCTCCGAATCATTGGCATCCATTCTCATGCGAAAGGCTTCCGGCAGCATTGAGGGCTTTATCGTCGAAGGAAACGTGGCAGGGGGGCACAATGCGCCGCCGCGCGGCAAGCTTGCCATGAGTACGGATAACGAACCCATCTACGGAATGCGCGACGTGGCCAAGCTTTCGTCATTTCGGGATTTCGGGTTGCCGTTTTGGCTGGCAGGGATGTATGGCTCGCCGGAGGGACTGCAGCGTGCATTGGACGCGGGTGCTGCCGGGGTGCAGGCTGGCACCGCCTTTGCCCTCTGCAAGGAATCCGGGCTGTTGCCCGAAGTGCGGCGTGAACTGATTCGGGAAGCGATGGCTGGCAAGGCCCGCATCTTTACCGATTCCCAGGCATCGCCCACCGGCTTTCCCTTCAAGGTCGCCGATCTGGCTGGCAGCCTTTCCGAGGAGTCCGTCTATCAGCAACGCCGGCGCATTTGCGACATCGGCTTTCTGCGCCAGCCCTATCGCCGGCCCGATGGAGGGATTGGCTACCGCTGTGCGGCCGAACCTGTCGCCGCCTACGTGGCCAAGGGAGGAAGGGAAGAAGATACCATTGGACGCAAATGCCTTTGCAACGCGTTGGCCGCCAATATCGGCATGCCGCAACGCCTGCCCGACGGCACCTACGAAAAATGCCTCGTCACCATGGGCGACGATCTCGTCGATATCGACCGCTTTTGCACCTCGGGAAACCCCGACTACTCCGCCGCCGACGTTATCCGCACCCTGCTTGACGGGCTGACAGGATAGCCCGGATCAATGTGAATCAGCACGGGAAGGGCATTTCTGCCCCTGAAACCCAGCGTCATGCCCTTTCCACCGGAGGGGATGGAACAAGCAGGCAGGAGGGACAGGATGGAGCGGCCAGCCAGAAAAAATAATTCAGACGATCCGGTCGGGGAACGGGCAGTTCGGCATATCAGTGAAAAGGCGCCCAATCGGACGCCTTTTCCTGAAGTTTATGCCGTTTGAGGCGTTACGCCGGCTTCACGTTTTTGGCGCAAGGCCCTTTCTGGCCCTGCCCAACTTCGTAGGAGACCTTCTGCCCTTCATCGAGCGATGCATATCCGGAAGACTGAATCTCGGAATGATGGACGAACATGTCGGTTCCGCCTTCGTCGGGGGTGATGAAACCAAAGCCCTTTTCGGCGCTAAACCATTTTACTGTACCTGTACTCATTATATTTCCTTGCTTTGAATGAAGCGCGTGTCTACCCCGTTCGCGGTAACATAGCGATAG
>JBNKSB010000214.1:0-19393 GCA_050297095.1 Pontiella sp.
CCCGCCCTGCGTGTGATTATTAGCGACATGCTGGCGTATAATCCACGCCCTGCCTACCAGAACGACGATCCCGACCGCATATACGGTACGCGCCTGTTTGACCTCAATGTACGGTGGCGCCAGTCGGGAAACAAAATCTGCGTCATTGAACTAACCCAATAACTCAGGGTCTTTGAAGAATCATGCCGACGGCGTCGCAATCGTAGTCCGTATATGTTTTGTAATCCCCGCGCATCCAAATCAGCACCTTGTAGCCATCGCCTGCAACAATCATTGGACGAATGTTGCGCACTTTCGAATTCTGCGTAACCGGATTCCAGTGGATCGTATGAATATTGTCAGAGGCACGTACGGTCGCGGCATAAATTTCAAACGAGCCGCCCGCATCCATTCCGGTCTTCGGATCCACATCAGAGGAAATGACGACCATGGCCGGATCAACAGGATCAAGCGCAATCAATCCGGTATAGCTGCTTTCGGCCGGATAGAGGCATTTGCCGGCGTAGGCCACTTCACGATCAGTCCAGCGCATACCGTTCCAGCAGGCCATGCGGTAGCGATGGTCGTCATTGCTGAGGTAAATCGAGTATCCCAAATGCGGATTATGGTCTGCATCTGCTGTCACGGAACAGGACCATGCACTGTTGGGCACGCTTTCAAATCCCTCGGGCTTTTCCTTGTTCTGGCTGCCGTGGTAGATGCATTCGGCCTCCGACGGTTTGAGGGGACCATCCGCTAGTTCCTTGATCCTGGTGCCGTCCGCCCTGTAGAAAGCGCCGTCTCTGAAATCCGCATAATACAGACTATCCCCGAACTGGCGCGGGTGCGCATCGGTGAACGCAACCCCGACCGTATTGGCATCCCGTTGCATGTAACGGGCATAGGGGCGCTGCCAACCAAGCTCATCGGTAATAAAGTGTGTACGATTACCCCAGGTCATCCCCTGATCCGAAGAAGTGATGTAGGCCGGGTTGATGTTCAATCCATCACGGAAGAAACAGTAAAGCAATCCTTCATCCTGCATATAGTACAGGTTCATATAGGTAATGCCCCAGCCGCCTTCATAATGATGCTCAAACTTCTTTTCCTCGCCCCATTTTAGATAGTCGCCGGGCTCTGAGATGCGATAGTAATGGAAATGGTCGGTGGCATGCTTGCTGTACATGGCCAGGATTCTTCCGTCTGGCCGGGCGTACAAGGCCGGCGCATTGTGGTCGTCAGCCTGGAAACCTGCATGCAGCGTCGCCGTCCCTAGATCCTTGTTTTTTGCAAGATCGAAGACGCTGACTTTCACATCACCGTTCTGTCCGTCAATGCCGCCGACGAGCAGTTTTCCGTCGGTGATAATCGCACGCGGATCCTGGAACCAGCACCATCCGCTATTCTTCATGAAGGTCGTAAACGAGGTCATTTCCTGCTTAGGCGCAACCAGCTTGTACACCTCCGAGCCCGCCGCCAGAAACGCGCCCACACCATAAACTTCGGACTTATCCGGCCAAGCCTGCCCTGGAGCGGCCCCCACCGGCTGAACATAGCCCAGCATGCCATCGTTGTTGACATGGCTGACCAGACAGTTCCAGCCCTTCATGACCACTGGAAGATATTTTTTCCGATCCAGCAACCCATGGTTGATCCCCCAGGCAAGCCCGTAGGTAAAGAAGGCGGTCCCGCTGGTTTCGGGCGTCGGATACTCATCGGCCTCGAGCAGACTCATCGCCCAATAACCATCCGGAGTCTGTAGTTTGGCAATGGCCGGAGCCATGTCCTTGAAGAGGTTTTCGAACCAGGAGCGCTGCTTTCCTACAGGAAGTTCAGGAATGATCAGCGTCAGGCCGCCGAACACCCAGCCATTACCGCGAGACCAAAATATCTTGTTGCCCTTGTGGCGCTTGTGCACGAAACTATCGTCGCGAAAAAAGAGGTGCGTATCCGGATCGAACAGGTGGTCATAGGTGGCGTTGTATTCCTGGAACATGAAATTACGAAACGAATCGTCGCCGGTAATTTTCGAAAGCTTGGCCCATACCGGCGGCGCCATGAAGAGCGCGTCGCACCAGGTCCAGCGTTCGGTATGCTTGTAGTGATCAAGGGTTATCGGCTGCCGACTTGGGTTATCGCGGATCCATTCCGTGCGGCGCTTTACCTTCTCGATCATTTTCGGTTCGCCATACTTGCGGTACAACTCAACATAGAGCTGGCCGACAATCTGATCATCGGCATGGTACTTCCCGGGGCCGAGATCCCAACCATTCTCTTCGGCTATACCCTTTAGGAAGTCATAGTAGGTGTCGTCATCCGCCATTGCAGCCCATTTTTCCATGCCGACATACAAAGCTCCGTACGTCCATGCCGTGAGACGGTTATCGCTTTCATGGGTGCGGCCAATATCGTCGCGTAGGTGCTCGATCTGCCAATCGGCCACCTTTTTCATAACGGCTTCAACCTCTGCGGGCGTGTGGGAGGGCTCCACCGCATGACTTCCCATGACGATACCCAAAACCGATGTCAACAATACGCACAAAAACCGCATCTGCTATCCCTCCCTTGGAAATTTCGCAACCGACTAAAACCGGAAATAAAACATACCGTTTACCGTCCTAAATGCAATGCAGAGTTGTAACCCGGACATGGCCATAAAAAAACGGCGCAGGAAATTCCTGCGCCGTCTGTTATCCTCGTCTACATCCGATTAGATGTCGTTTTCACCCTTCACGTAACCGAAGTTGGCCAGGATACCACCGTCCACATAAAGAATGTGGCCATTGACAAACTCAGCGGCCTTGGAGGAAAGGAAGAGCGCGGCATTGCCGATATCTTCCGGTTCACCCCAGCGAGCCGCCGGCGTGCGCATCATCACAAGGTCGTTGAACGGATGGCCGCCTTCGCGGATCGGAGCCGTCTGCGCCGTGGCGATGTAGCCCGGACCGATACCGTTGACCTGAATGTTGTGCTTGGCCCATTCGCAGCACATGTTGGCCGTCAGCAACTTGAGTCCGCCCTTGGCCGAGGCGTAGGCGGAGACGGAGTTGCGACCGTACACGCTCATCATCGAGCACATATTGATGATCTTTCCGCCCCCCTTCTTGATCATGCCGGGCGCCACGCGCTTGCCGACGATGAACGGTGCAATCAGGTCGACATCGATCACCATCTTGTAATCGTCAACAGGCATGTCGAGAATCGGCACACGCTTGATGATACCGGCGTTATTAACCAAGATATCGATGGATCCGACATCCTCTTCAATTTTTGAAATACCGGCATCCACATCGGCTTCATCGGTTACATTGAACTTAATCGTGTAGCAATCGATGCCCATGGCGGCATATTCAGCCTTGGCCGCTTCGAGCTTGGCGTCATCGATGTCGTTGACGCAGATCTTGGCGCCCGCTTTGCCGAGCGTTGTTCCAACGGCCATGCCAATGCCGTGCGTACCACCGGTAACCAGGGCAACCTTACCCTTCAGGTCAAACAATTCGTTTATCATGATCATTCTCCTTTACTTGATATCTTCCATAGCAATGTGATCCATGTCGTCGAAACGCTGGTTTTCACCACCCATGGCCCAGCAGAACGTGTAGTTTCCGGTACCACATCCCGAGTGAATCGACCACATCGGCGATAGCATGGTTTGTTCATTCGTCACGGCTACATGACGGGTTTCATCTGCCGGCCCCATGAAGTGGAATACCTTGGTATTTTCATTCACATTGAAGTACATGTAGACCTCGGTGCGGCGCTCGTGCGTATGGCACGGCATGGTGTTCCACACACTGCCCGGCTCCAGCACCGTAAAGCCCATCACCAGCTGGCAGCTCTTGATGCCATTGGGATGAATGTACTGGTAGATGGTGCGCTTGTTGCACTCCTCATTCGACCCCAGATTGATTTCATTGGCATCGGCCTTCTTGGCCTGTGTGGTCGGGTATTCGGTGTGGGCCGGATAGCTGACCAGATGAAAACGCGCCGGATTGGTTGCATCCGCGCTGGAGAAGGAAACCTCCTTGCTGCCACGCCCGATGTAGAGGCCGTCGCAGTTGTCCATGTTGTATTCGGTGCCGTCAACGGTCACGGTGCCGGCCGCGCCAATGTTGAGTACGCCGATTTCGCGGCGCTCGCAGAAATAATCCGAGGCCAGTTCCTTGCCGGCTTCCAACATCAATGCGCCGGAGCTCGGAACCGCTGCACCGACGACGGCGCGTTCCACTTCGACGTACAGCAGGTTAAGCTTTCCTTCCTCAAAGAGGTCTACGAGAAAGTTGTCACGCAGTTCCTGTGTCGTCATGCGCTTATATTCGTTTTTCCCTACGGTATATCTTACGTCCATGATTCCTCCTTGTTTCTTAATCCGTAACAACCCTGACCGTTAATGCTTTTTGGCAAAGTCGGTCAGATAGTTTTTCCATTCCTTAATCGTCTTGATCTCACCGGCGCGAGCCCAGCCGTATCCAGCCCACCAGGAGACCTGCCCCTTGTCGTTGGTCTTTGCGATGAGCAGCGCATGGCTTTCGTCCGGTTTTTCCGATTCCACAACCACATCGCTTTCGATCTGCTTGGGATCCATCACCACGCCGGTCCCCAGGTCGGAGCCGTCGATTTCCTCCCAGCAGGCGACCCATCCGGCCTTGAGATCCTTGGAAACCTTTGCTTTTCCATCATGCGTGGTCAGGCCGATCGCCACCGGCAGATCCTTCGCCACCTCGCCGTCCTTTTTGAAGGCGGCAACGGTTTTAAACAGCCGGTCACCCTGCCGGATCGACATGTGTTTCGTCAGCTCGTACTTATGCCCTCCGTGTTCCCAGGCATAGCTGAGTTTGAATACGGATTCCTTCGGCTCGCACTGGATCACCTTCCAGCTGACAAAGGTTTCTGAGGTCACCAGCTCACCGTTTATCCAGAGCCCGATCCCGCCGCAGCCCAGCGTGGAGCCCACGTGGTACGGATCGTATCCCTCGCCGTGGTCAATATGGTAGGGCTTACCTTCCTTGTCTTCCTTGTACCACTTGTTGATGATCGGATACGGAACTCGTTTGAGCCAGCAGTCGACGCCCCCGTTCTCGGCACCGCTACGCAGCGCAGGACCATAGGCGCGGAAAGCAATCTTGTCGTTTTCCCAGGCAAAGTCGTCCGAGCGCTCGGGTACGAAACGACAGAAAGTACGGGGCGCAGCCTCACCTGCGTAGGCACTTGCCAGAGCCATCAGCCCGAATGCCGCCATGGCGGCCAGATTGAATGCGGATTGCTTTTTCATCGTTCTCCAATCTACTGCGCATCCCGATTCGCGCAATTGGGTTGTTCATTTATTTTTGTTTTTGTTCAAATATGAACACACTGATCTGCAACCCATTTAATGCCCGCCAAAAAACGCATCATGAAACGAGCGAAACGTTGGACGCCGGTTTACTGCGGAGATCGCCTACCAGAAGAATCCTTTCACACTTCACATCAGCCCTACCCGCTAGAAGGGTGAGCTCTTGGAGGTTTCAAGTACTCCGAACACCGGACCTTGGAGCGTTTCCTCATTAGGATTGATTTTCATCTTCGGAACCAGCGCTTCAGGGATCTCGGTGGTTTTGAAAACCGGTAGCACCGATCTAAGGCCATTTTCCGTACGCACCTGTCGATATTGCCTTCCATCCTGTTCAATCAACAGAATCTGGGCAAACTTACCGCCGGGCATTTCTCCGATCAGCACTTCCATGTTTACCGGTTGCCCTTTGGTGAGCTTAAACCAGTCGCCGATCACCATTTGGTAGGTACTCCAGTTACCGATCGGGAGCTTACGGTTGTCATCATCCCGGCTTTCCCAGTCCGACATCTTTCCAACCCAATCTCTATAGCAGGCATCCATCACGAGTTTTTTCCCGATCCGCACCATGAGCACGTCGTCACCGAGTCCGACGAAGCGGTAGCGACCGGTTTCCGGAGCGGCGATTTCACCTTTGTAGTGGCAAACCCAATAACTGGGTTTCACTTGATCCTCCACGCCATACGCCCTGGGAGCTTCCACCGCCTCCATGACCGGAATCATGAATGAGGATGTATATTTTTTACGGGGGGCCTGAAAGTAGTCTTCAAGCCGGCTTTCTCTCCATCCGGAACGGATAAAATCGCGAACGGCCTCAAAATAGGCCTCGTAGAGGCCCTCGCCCTTGGAGGCAAAAAGTTCGCCGATCCTGGAGGGTTCGCCGTCGGCGGTTTGCTTCAAGTCGTAGAATGTTCCGATAAACTGGTTGCCGGCGTCGGAGTTTCCGCCGAACAAGTCCAAATCGAAGTCAAAGCCCAAACTGAACCCGCTCCCACCGCCGGCGCCAAGGCCTCCCTTTACCCCTACGATTTCCGGCAGATGGATATCCATCTTGGGTGTTGGTGTTTTGACCACAATGGTTTTGCGCAGTTTCGGCGGATCGCGGCGCTTCTTGGCATCGACCGGAACCTGCAGCTTGCGCAAGTTCATTTTCGGTCTCTTTATGGGTTTGGCTTCAAAATCCGTTTCATTTTTCACGATCACCGAAACCGCCACGAAGGTCGCCGCTATTAGCAGAAAAACGACATGAATAATCACGCTGACAAGCAACGCGCTTGACTTCTTGTGATTGAGAAACACTCTCTTCTTTTCCATGTTCTAAGTCTCCATTACTGACCCATAAGAGTAGCCAAAGAATTATTCATGGCCATTCATTTCTGCCCGCAATTTTCCGTTGAAGCTAATGGTCGATTATCCCCGGAAAAAAGTAGGTTCCAGTCTTGCCGTTCGGCAGGTTGAAATCGGTCGGCCGCCCATTCTTCAGATCGGCAATCGCACCGCACCAAGGGCTCACGGACTGGCAGGGAGTGACATACACCTGCAATGCATGGTTTCCCGGAATTTCTGACCATGCTGGCGTAGGACGTTCCGTTAAACACACCGGTCCAAATGTTGCCCGTGGTGTTGGGCGATGAAATTCCGTTTACATTTGTTCAGATATGAACATTATTTCTCCATGAACAAATACCGCATTCCCAATCTCGACAAATCCTGCCAAGTGATCGAGTTGATTGCCGACACGCATGGCGGTTGCCCGCTCAAAGAGCTCGCCGCCAGGCTCGACATTCCACGCACAACCGCCCTACGGATCACCGAAACGCTACTGGCGCGCAACTTTCTGGCGAAGAACGAGAGCGGGACTTTCACGCTGGGGACAGCATTGGTCCACCTTGGCGTGATGGCACTCGACAGCCTCGACATCCGTGGCTTTGCCCGACCGGTCTTACGACGGTTGTCCAACGACACTGGCGAATCGTCGCATATCGCGATGTTGAATGGCGACAAATCGCTTCTTGTCGAGGTGTGCGACAGCCCCCACCCCGTTCGTATTGCATCACGCCCCGGCACGCTGGTTGACCTGCATTGCTCTTCGACCGGAAAGGTCTTTCTCGCCTTCAGCATCCCCGAACCCGCAAAGTTCTGTAGAAAGCTGACTCTATCGGAGCACACGAAACACACCAGCACGACGATAGAAGCGGTACTCGACGATATCGAAGTAACCCGCAGACAGGGCTACGCCCTCGATGAAGAGGAATACGTGCTCGGTGCCCGTTGCATTGCCGCACCTATCATGAATGCCTTCGGCAAGACCATTGCCGCAATTGGAATCACGGCCTCCACCAGCACCTTTACCAGAGCCAAAATTCCCATCATGAGCGCCCGCCTTATCAAAGCCGCCGCTGACATTTCGAACAGCATGGGCTTCGGCCACGGATAGTCCCTGATGCCCGACACAAAAAAAGCCGCCCGAACGGAGCGGCTCAAAAGGGTTCCCAATGCGTCTTATTTTCCGTCGGAAATCAAACTTTTGATATGTTTGACATAGGCTTCCGCCCCGCCGGCCTGATAGCCGGTCTTGGCTACGGTTTTTCCATCGGGACTCAGAATAAACACCGTCGGAAATCCACGCACGCCATACTCCTTGGACAACTTGTCGTTCTGCTTTTGAACTTCATCGCTTATCTTGGATTTGTCCCGCGGAAAATCGGCCAGCATCAAAACCAGATTGTCTTTAGCATATTCCTTGAATTCCTTTTGGGAAAAAACCTCCTTGTCCAACTTGATGCACCAACCGCACCAATCCGACCCGCTGAAATCGATCAGGATGTGTTTGTTTTCCGCCTTCGCCTTTTCCTTGGCCTTATCAAAATCAGTCATCCAGCCTTCCGATGCAAACGCTCCTGCCGCAATGGCAACCGTTGCCAACATCACTAACCACTTTTTCATTCTGTCCTCCTTAGTATGTTTAAACAATGTACTCCAGGTTCCACAACACTCTGTCCGACAGCACCGAAATGCTTCCGTTCATTTTGTACCAGTAAAAAGCCAATTTCACAATGATCACCTCAACAAGAAATAGGACATGGTTGCGGCTCGCTAATATAGGAAAAAGGAATATCTTGTAGCTTTCAACGCCAAACTAGAAAATGCCGGTCTCCATTTAAAACGGCAACATCAGGGAAGGCATTAAGCAATCGATCAGAAACAGTACACTCCATGAACTATGCGGAAGTCTATTTGAAACGAAAGCGTCGCGAGGCGATCAGCGAAAAGAGCCCTTGGATCTTTTCCGGTGCCCTCGAAGCCGTGCGAGAATTCGAGGATGACGGCGGGCTTTGCCATGTGTTCCTCAATGAAGAAATCGTCGCGACCGGCTATATCAATACGCAGACCAACATCGCTGTGCGCATACTTGAATTCGGCAAGGTGGAGATTAATCACGACTTCATCTGCCAGCGCTTCGAAGCGAGCCGCCGGATGAAAGAAACATTGCTGCGAGGCTGCAGCAATGCATACCGCCTGATCCATGCCGAGGGGGACCGCTTCCCCGGACTGGTGGTGGACAAATATGGCGACTATCTGGTGATGCAGTCCTCTACGGCCGGCATCGACAACCTTCGCAAACTGATTGTAGAAGCCTTGATCGAGGTATTCCAGCCAGCGGGCATTTTGGAAAAAAGCAGCTCCACTTCCCGCCGCACCGAGGGATTGGAGCCAATCAACCAAGTGATTTACGGCAACATTCCCGAAGAGATCATCGTTGAAGAGTATGGGCTTAAATATGCCGTCGACCTGCAGGGCGGCCAAAAAACCGGATTCTTTCTCGACCAGCGCGAAAACCGACGCATCATCGCGCAGCACGCCGGTGGCCGAACGGCCCTGAACTGCTACTGCTACAGTGCCACAATGGGACTGTGCATGCGAAGCTCCGGCGTCGAAACCCTGCACAATGTCGACTTATCGGAGGGAGCCCTCCAGCTTGCGGCTCGCAATTATGCCCTCAACGGAATCGAAGCCGGCGAAGACGAATTCCAAGCCGCAGACGTGAAAAGGTTCCTTGGCGACATGCCGGCGGACTACTACGACCTGATCATACTTGATCCGCCCAAATTCACCGCGTCGAAACGCACGGTCGATGCGGCGATCAAGGGCTATAAGCATATCAACATGACGGCCATGCGGAAAATCAAGTCCGGCGGATTGCTCTTTACCTTTTCCTGCTCGGGATTGGTGGACATGGAGTTGTTCCGCAAGATCATTTTCTACGCTGCCAAGGATGCGGGCCGTGACGTCCGAGTGGTTCGACCGCTCTCGGCCGACATTGACCACGCACTCTCAATCTACCACCGCGAAAACGAGTATCTCAAGGGACTGATGCTGTACGTGCTTTAAGTGCCAGCTACTGCTTGTGATTGGCAGGCGGTTCGTGGTGGAGCCTTGCCTTCACCCGCTCCCCGATTTCATGGACCCGGTCGGTTAGATGGGGGAATTTACGATGAATCCAGTCGCGAATCCGTCCAAAGAAGGGCACATAGTCGGCCAGCAGGAACACCCCGATTGCGAGGAACAGGATGCCTTGCAGAATGGGAAGAAAGCACCCCAAAATGCCGAGAGCGATAAACAGCCACCCCAACACATGTCTCAACACGAGTTTCGTATGCTTGTTCCACACCAGCCGCTTCATGGGTTCCTCGGGGTCGCTTACTAGCTAATCAATAGCAGAAAACTGCTTGGTGCGGCACAAAAAAGAAGCCCCTAAAAAAGAAACAGTCCCCTGAGGGTCGTTGGAAAAGCAACCTTGAAACGGCCTATTGTCCTAGCTCTTCGCGGATGGCGCACAGCAAGTCCGAGAGTTCGACCGGCTTGTAGAAGACTTTTTTTACTCCGAACTTTTTCACCATGGGCAGAAAGTCCATGGGAGCCACCCGCATTCCACCGGATATAGCAATGATGGGAAGGTCGGGGTGCTGTTTTCTCAGTTCAAGAATTACCTCGATACCGTCCTTGTGTGGCATCATGATATCGGTGACCACCAGATCGGGGGAAACTTCATCGAGGAGCCGCAACGCGGCCTCGCCGTCTTCGGCCACAGAAACGGAATATTCGTGTCTTTCCAGAAAGCGTTTAAATACGCTCCTGATTGATGAATCGTCGTCGATTAATAAAATAGTTGCCATGGCACTCCCAACTAAAAGCCTATTTGATCATTTCAATTGCTGACTGGGCGGTTGCCAATAAGGTTTCCGCCGCAAAGGGTTTTTTGAGGAAAATATAGCCTCTTTTAGTGATTTCATCCGCTCTAATGCGCTCCTCGCCGTAGGCGCTGAAGATGACTACAGCAGCTGAACTTGCCATTTTCCGCAACGTATCGGCGAGTTGCACCCCCGAACCGTCGGGTAGCACGGCATCAATCAGCAGCAAATCAAAGATGCCGCCGTTGGCCCCGAAAACCTCGGTTGCCAGCGAGGCGGACATTACATCAATCACATCGTACCCAGCTTGTTCCAAAATCAAGCGAGCAAGACTGCGCACCTGGGAATCGTCCTCAACCACCATTACGCGTTTATGATGGTCGCCTCTGGCAACCTGTGGTGCGTTGACCTCTGTTTCAGGTACCTCCGGCACGATTTCCCCGGAGCACACCGGCAGGTAAACCGAGAAAGTCGATCCCTCCCCGATTTCGGACTCAACTTCGATCCAGCCTCCATGCTGCTCAACAATCCCGTAGCTGACCGCCAGCCCTAGCCCCGTCCCCTGCCCCAACGGCTTGGTCGTAAAGAACGGTTCGAACAGATGCTCAATAACCTTCTGCTCCATGCCCGTTCCTGCGTCGGCAACCGACAGGCACACGAAATCACCAGCGTGGGATCTCTCGCCTTTCTCATTAAGGGCAAACGAAGCATATTTTGTGGCAATCGTTACGCAACCACCGTCCGGCATGGCATCACGCGCATTCACCACCAGATTCATGACCACCTGTTCAATCTGCGACCGGTCGGCCTTGATCGGGCTTAAATCCCTGGACGGATCAAATTTCAGACTGAATTTTTCACCAACCAACCGACGCAGCATACTGATCTGTTCGGCCATTATCTGGTTAAGATCCAGTTGCGTTTGCATCATCGGTTGCTTCCGGCTGAAGGCCAGCAGCTGACGGGTTAGATCCCCGGCACGTCTGGCTGTATTCCGGATCTCCTTCACATCCTGCTGGATCAACTCCTGCCCCTCGGTTTCCATAAGGAGCACGCTGCAGTAACCGAGAATGCCCTGCAGGATATTGTTGAAGTCGTGGGCAACACCACTGGCCAAGCGCCCCACCGCTTCCATTTTTTGCGACTGCTGGAATTGCTCCTCCAGCTTAATCAACTTCGTAACATCGCGCTTAACACCGACATAGTTGACGATATTTCCCTGCGCATCGCATACCGGTGAAACAATGGCATCCTCAATGTAAATCGTTCCATTCTTCCGGCGATTATGCATCTGGCCAGACCAGGGGTTCCCAGATGAAATGCACTCCCACATGTTCTTGTAGAACATCTTGCTGTGAATCCCACTTTTAAGGAGGCGCGGGTTTTCTCCCAGCACCTCGTCTCGCGAATAGCCGCTGACGGATTCAAAGGCGGGGTTCACATATTCGATATTTCCCCCAATATCGGTAATGACCACCATTTCACCCATCTGATTGATGGCTGTGGAAAGACGGTGCAACTCCTTCGTACGCGCCCGCTCATCGGCAATAAAGCGTGCCTGCTGAAGATTCATATAGGCGGACTTGGACAGCTGTGTAGCCAAGGTTTGCAACGATTTTGCAATTTTTTCGAACTGCTCGCTCGACATAACCGGCACGTCGTAAAACGCTTTGACCAACTCTTCCTCATCCGCCCCGATTTCCCGCGCATAGGCTCGCATTTGCTCTTCGGTCTGGGTTTCATTGCGAACCTGACCGATCAAACAGGTCGCAACATGCTTGCCTTCCACGGAGATCGGTGTGCCCGCATCCCAAATCCCCCCGTTCAGACAGGGCCGGATGGTCGGCCCTTCGGGATTGTATCGGCCTAGGGCGGCATCCGATGCCACACCGTTGCCAAACCCCTTTTCCGTCTTGCGGATGATATCAAAATACAATCGGGTCACATTGCTGGGTTGGGTGATCGGAGTGCCATCCGGACGGGCAAAGACAATCGACACATTGGTCGCGGCGGAAAACTCATCCTGGATGCGCTGGAGTTCGTCCAAATCAAATAAATCCTCTACGGCAATATCCTCGACATCCTCGATCGGACGCGTGAGGGCGACTATTCTTTTTTCAAGTGCCTCTTCCATGCGCTTGCGGTCAGTGACGTCCCGCGCGATGCCCTGCACGGCGAACAATTGGTCTTTTTCATCGTAGACCCCCGAAGTCATTAGCTCCACCCAGAGGCGATGCCCGTTCTTGTTGATGATCTGGAAGCTGTAGTGACCCGGTTCGTAATCGCCTGCCACGCGTTTCTTCAAACGTTCCATCACCATCGGAATATGCTCGGGAACAATCAATTCCGTCATGTTCATCGCCATCAACTGGTCAACCGAATATCCTGTCATCCCTTCCGCAGCGGCATTCGCATAAATATAATTGCCCGTGAGATCGATTTGGAAAATGACGTCGCGGGAGTTGTCGATGATCAACTGCAGTTCCTTCCGCGCCTTGCGAAGTTCATCCTCGGCATGCTTCTGTTCTGTGATGTCCTGAACCGTCCCGACTGATCGGACAGGATATCCATCGCCGTCATAATGGTGCTCACAACGCTCATGTACATACCGGATGCTTCCTGTCTGTAGAATGATACGGTGGTCTACTTCATGGATCGTGCGATTTTTCAGAGAGTCCATGTAGGCATTAATGACCCTCTCCTTGTCATCCGGATGGACCATGGCCATGAAACTGTCGAGCGTGGGAGTGAACGTTTCGGAATCCACACCATAAATATGGAATACTTCTTCCGAGCATTCTATGGTGCCGGCGGCAATGGTATGCACCCAACTGCCGATATGGGCGATGCGCTGGGCCTCCGACAGACTGGCCTGCTTCTTTTTCAACTGTTCGTTCAGTCGGCGCTCGGACAGGATTTCATGCAGCGCGTTCATCACCAACTGGAGTTGTATGGAATCCTGTTCGTCATATTCCTCCTCCTTGTTGCCCACTCCAAAGATCACCCTCACCTTGTCATCCTCCATCAGGGGTATGCTCATGAAGCGCGTCAAGGGCACATGGCCCACCGGCAACCCTTTCTGGCTGGGGGAATTGGGGTAATCATTATAGATCACCGGGTGCTTCGCATGAACGCAATCCACCCAGTTACCCGCATCCGCCAAGGGAGAATGACTCTCTTCAGCGGTCATGCAGGATTCCATGGAGGCACCCTTCCAAGTCGTCAGGTGGATGGTTTTCTGGTCTTCCGACACCTGATGCATGAACCCGATCTCGCTCCCGGTCAGAGCAACCGCATGGTCCAACACGAAGTCATAGAGCTCCTTGTCCGTCAGCGTCTTCGAGTTCTCATACAGCTCAAGCAAGGTACGGGTCTGCTGATTCTCGCGACGGCGCATCGCTTCTCTGATGTAGCGATCGGTCACATCTCTGATAATCGCCTGCTGGAAGGACTGATCCCCTATCTTGAACAAGATGCATGAAATCTCAGTGTCTACCATTTTCCCGGAAGGCTGGACCAACCGCCACTCGAACCGAAGCTGTTGGTCCCCCTGAAGTTTCCCCGTAATATCTTTCGAATACTCGGCGGTAGAGCGCCCATCCCTCTGGATTTCCGGAGAAAAATCAAATGGCGTTTTCCCGATGAGTTCATCCGGGGAGTCCACCCCAAAAATTCTGCAACACGCTTCATTGCACTTAATGAAGTCGAGCTTGTCGCCCAAGATCACAATTCCATCATTGGCTCGCTCGAAAACAAGCCGGAACCGCTCTTCACTTTGGGCCAGTTCCACGTGTGTATCCCAATTCCGGTGGTGTAAGTGCTTCAGGACCAGATACAGGAGCAATGCGGTGGACAGGACAAAGAACGATCCTTTGAAGGTCTGGAGCACACTCAACGTCTCCGACTCGGGAACAAAGATAAGAAGCAGTTTGTCGGAAAAGGAAATCCAAAGCCCCCCCAGGAGGAGATAGCCCAAGGCAATCACTGCCGAAGCAGGCAGGCGACATCGGATGAAGGGGGCTGGTTTCATGGCATTGCCAATCATCTGTTTTGCTTTGTGAATCGAATATACATAACAAAATCACACCGGCTGTTCAATCTCCGCTTTTGAAATTGCTACTGGTTGCCCCCCGTGCGTATCTTGCAGTCATGCTTCCCCAATGGATCATCGAAAAGAAACGCGACGGCGACGAGCTTTCCACCAAAGAAATTCGTTTCTTTATCGACGGCTATACCACGGGAAACATTCCCGACTACCAAGCGGCGGCCCTCGCCATGGCCATCTATTTCAAGGGCATGAACGCCCGCGAAACCGCCGACCTCACCCGCTCCATGATGGAGTCCGGCAAGGTGATCGACCCCTCGCGTATTCCCGGCACCAAAGTCGACAAACACTCCACTGGAGGCATCGGTGACAAGATCTCCATCCCCCTTGCACCGCTGGCTGCCTCCTTCGGGGTCACCGTTCCCATGATTTCCGGCCGCGGCCTCGGCATTACCGGGGGAACGCTCGACAAGCTCGAATCCATCCCCGGCTACCGTGTAGACCTGTCCGAATCCGAATTCATCCTGACATTGGGGAAAACGGGTTGCTCCATGATCGGACAGACCGACGACATCGCCCCCGCGGACCGAAAGCTATATGCCCTGCGTGATGTCACAGCAACCGTTCCCTCGATTCCATTGATCGTCTCCTCTATCCTCTCCAAAAAGCTGGCCGAAGGAATCGATGCGCTGGTGCTGGATGTCAAATGCGGTACCGGAGCCTTTATGAAAACGAGGGACGATGCCCGCAAGCTTGCCCGGGCTCTCGTTGATACTGGCACCGCCATGGGCAAGAAGGTGGTCGCTCTCATCACCGACATGAACCAGCCGCTTGGACGCGCCGTCGGAAACGCTCTCGAAATCCGCGAATCGCTCGATATCCTTAACGGGAAAGGCCCCTCTGATTCACAGGGACTCACCGTAGAACTGGCCAAGCAGATGCTTGACATGAGCCCGATGCACCCTTCCAGCGAAGAGATCGAATCGAAACTGAAGGCCGGCTCCGCGATGGCAAGGTTCCGACAAATGGTCGCCTGCCACGGCGGCGACCTCGATGCCGGACTGCCCACGGCAAAAGACCAGATCCCGCTGCCTGCTGCGCAAGCCGGCTTTGTCGCAAAGGCCGATGCAGAAGCCATCGGGCGCGCCTGTCTCCTGCTCGGCGCCGGACGAACCAAAACCACGGACACCGTCGATCACGCCGTCGGAATCTCCAACCTCAAGAAGATCGGCGAATACGTTGAAACAGGCGAACCGCTTTGCCTCATTCACTCCAACAAACGTGAAAACGAAGCCGAACTGCGGCGACTTCTGGAGTCCGCATTCGATATATCCGCCACACCAACCAACCCCGGAGAACTTATTCATGAAATCATCACCCGTTAAGAAAGAGCAAGCCCTGAAAAACCTGATGGACCTGCTGGCGATTGAAGGGCCAACCGGCAGAGAGTCGAAGGTCGTCAAGGCCATCTCGCAAAAACTGATCGCCGCCGGCGTCAAGAAGGCATGGATCAAGACCGACGACGCGCATAAGCGGCTTGGCGACGGCTACGAAACCGGCAACCTGATCGTCCAGTTGCCGGGAACGGCCAAGTCGGCTCCACGCATCCTGTTTTCCGCCCACATGGATACCGTGCCATTGTGCCGGGGGGCGGTGCCGGAGATAAAAGGAAACCGGATCGTATCGAAAGGCAACACGGGACTGGGCGGCGACGACCGCTCCGGCTGTGCCGCGATTGTTACCATGATCGAAACCCTGCTCAAGGAGAAGCTTCCCCATCCGCCCATCACACTACTCTTCCCGATCGCCGAAGAGAATGGACTGCATGGATCGCGCATGGTGCGCCTTGCGGATCTGGGCCATCCGGCCATGGGATTCAATCTCGATGGACAGGAACCCAACGAAATCGTGATCGGTGCCATGAGCGCCGTGCGCTGGATGGTGGATATCACCGGCAAATCCACCCATGCCGGTTTGGAACCGCATAAAGGTATTTCGGCGGCGTTGATTGCATCTAGGGCGATGACCGCTATCGCGGACAAGGGCTACTTCGGCCGTATCGAAAAGGGCAATCGCAAAGGCACCTCAAACCTTGGAACCATCCACGGCGGCGAAGCAAACAACCAGGTGATGGATCTGGCGGTTCTGACCGGCGAATGCCGTAGCCACAGCCACGCGTTCCTCCAACAAATCATCAAGGTCTACAAGACCAGCTTCGAACAGGCTGCCAAGTCCGTTACCAACGATACCGGAAAATGCGGAGCAATCAAATTTTCCACCATCAGCGACTACCATGCCTTCCGGCTGAAAAAATCAGAAGCCTGCGTTAAAATCGCCAGCAAGGCTGTTGAAACGATCGGACTGTCGCCGAACCCGCTGGTGATGAACGCCGGACTCGACGCCAACAACCTCAATGAAAAGGGATTGCCCACCGTTACGCTCGGCACCGGATCCCACAATTTCCACCAAACCGAAGAATACGTGGACATTAATGAATACCTGGCCACGTGCAACGTGTTGCACAACATTGCACAACTCGCAACGGAATAGGATTGGCACAAGCATCTTACAATCGCTACCTTTTTTCCTTTTAAGGTAGTTGAATGGAATTCCTTGGCCTCACTATTACAGATGTTGTACTGCGCCTATTGCTGGGCATGGTAATCGGCTTTTGCATCGGTCTGACGGGGGTGGGCGGCGGAGTGCTGGTCCTGCCCGCGCTTACCCTGATCCTGCGTATCGACCCGGTAACCGCCGTGGGCACCACCACGCTGTATGCCTTCCTCACCAAGATCACCGCAACAATCCAGCACTACAAACTCAAAACCATCGACTGGAACATCTCGCTACGTTTTCTGATGGGGGCTGTGCCGGCGAATATCGCCACGGCCCTATGGGTCAGCAGCCATGGAGCAGATCCCCAGTTCAAGCAAACCCTTACTCGCTTCATCGTCATCGTGGTATTCTTCTCCGTCTTCGTGATGGTGCTTAATATGATCACCCGGTCGCGACCCAAGGTGGTTGAAAAGGAACGGGAACTGGCCGAGCACATCCAGGAAAAGAAAATCGTCCGGATCGAGCTATGCGTCCTGCTAGGAGCCATCTGCGGCGGATTGATAGGGGCCACCTCCATTGGCGGGGGTGTGTTGATCGTGCCCATGTTGATCATCCTGTTTGGCCTTTCGGCTTCAAGCACCGTAGGCACCGCGATCTTCATTGCTTTCATTCTGACGATGGTGACGTCACTTATCTACGGCACCCATGGCGAACAAGACTTCGTCACAGCCGCAATCATGGCAGTGGGGTCGCTGGCGGGGGTCTTCTATGGCAGCAAGCTTTCGGTTAAAACGCCGGAACTGCTCCTGCGCTCCATCGTGGCAGTGCTGGTGTTGGTGGCCGCCATCATGCTACTGGCCAGCAGTGTAGCCCATTAACCCCTACAAGATATTGATTCAGCCTCATCATCCCCCTAGACTGAGACCATGGATACGCGAATCAACCAAGCCGATCTCGACACCGCCGCCGCCTTCGTAAAACAAACCTGGCCTGATGCAAACCCAAGGTGCGGCATCGTGCTCGGATCCGGCTGGGGGGACGCGGTGGCCGATTTTGCCGGCGACGAAATAGCCTATGCAGAAATCCCCGGCATGGGGACAACCGGGGTCATGGGCCATGCCGGCAAGCTGTGCCGGGCAACAGTCGACGGCATGGAACTGTTTATCTTTCAAGGCCGCCGCCATTGGTATGAAGGCGAAGGCTGGACCCCCGTCATCCTCCCGGTCTATTTACTTCACGCCTGCGGAGCGGACACGCTTCTGCTCACCAATGCGGCCGGCGGCATCAGCACTAAACTGCCGCCGGGCTCTATGATGGCGATCAGTGACCATATCAACATGCTCGGCTCCAACCCGTTGATCGGCCCGCACAATCCCCGGCTCGGCACCCGCTTCCCCGACCAGTCGGAGGTTTACAACACAGACCTGCGGAACATCCTGATGAATGCGGGTGCCGATTATAGCGGAACCTACATCGCCACCACGGGCCCCACCTTCGAAACGCCGGCGGAAATCAATTTCTTCAAGACCATAGGAGCCGATGCCGTCGGCATGTCTACCGTACCCGAAGCTATTGTGGCTAACGCCCTGGGAATGCGCGTGGCGGGGCTCTCCTGCATCTGCAACTGGGCGGCGGGCATCAGCCCCGTCAAATTGACGCATGAGGATGTGAACGACACCGCTGCCAAAACCATGCCGCACATGAAAAAAACCATTAAAACCTTCCTCAAGGAGCTGGCCTATGAATCCCGCTGAACTGGTCGAAGCCGCCGGCGCAGCGTTGAACAATGCCCACGCCCCCTACTCCAACTACAAGGTCGGCGCGGCACTGCTTTGCAAAGATGGGACGGTATTCACCGGTTGCAACGTGGAAAACGCGTCCTTTGGCCTAACCAACTGCGCAGAACGCACCGCCGTCTTTGCCGCCATTTCCGCCGGCCACAAGAACTTCAAGACTATCGCAATCGCTGCTTCAGGCAGTACCGCACCCTACCCCTGCGGCGCCTGCCGACAGGTACTGGCCGAATTCTGCCCAGCGGATTTCCCGGTACATATTTATGTGGCTGACGGCATCGAAACCATAACCCTCGGCGAGTTGCTACCACATGGATTCAAGCTCAACCAATGAAACCCAGCAAACAACATGCCCTTGCGGCTGTAAGCCAGCGCGTAGCGCAGGCTCTACCAGAAGCGCCGCCGTTACACGGTGGCTCCCCCGCACCTCGGCACAAAACCCTCTATCTGGTGCGACACGCAAAGTCGAGGTGGTCGGACCCGAGCCAGCAGGACTTTG
>JBNKSB010000215.1:0-4661 GCA_050297095.1 Pontiella sp.
TGCATTTCCTTCAGCAATCCGGGCACGGCCTTGATGGCGTCGGCGACCTTGGAGCCGTCCTTGCCGCCGGCCTGGGCCTTGTCGGGCCTGCCGCCGCCGCCACCGCCGGCGAGTTTGGCGACCGCGCCGATCAGCTTGCCGGCATGAATCCCCTCCTTCACCAGATCATCGCTGACTGAGCACATGAAGCAGGCTTTGCCGTCGGCATGGCTACCGAGAATAATGACGCCGCTCTCCAGCTTCTGCCGCAAGCGGTCCATCAGTTCACGCAATGCATCCATCGGGACTTCGCCTGCCATGGCTGCCAGCAACGGCATGTTGTCGACCGTGTCGGTGAGCGTGATGTGCTCGACCTTGGTTAGTAGCGCTTCAATGCCGTGGACAGCGGCCTTCATGCGGGCTTCCTTCAGTTGCTTTTCGGCGGCCTTTACCTGATCGGCCAATGCCTTGATCCGGTCCGGCAAATCGGCGGGTTTGACGCTGAGACTCTGGCTCAGGCTGGTCAGCAGTTCGTGCTCGTCGGCCGTCCAGGCCAGCGCCTCCATACCGGTGACAGCTTCGATACGGCGGATGCCCGCGGCCACGGATGATTCGGAAAGGATACGAAACTGGCCAATGTCGCCGGTCATTTTCACGTGCGTACCGCCGCACAGCTCCTTGCTGAAATCACCGACCGCCACGACGCGGACGGTTTCGCCATATTTGTCGTCGAAGACGGCTTGGATGTCGCCAGACTTCTGGACGTCGGCCAGCGCCATTTCGGTGGTCGCCACTTCGGTGTTTCGCATGATCTCGTGGTTCACGATCTGTTCGATCTTGCGCAGTTGCTCGGGCTTGAGCGCCTCGAAATAGTTAAAGTCGAACCGGAGGTAGCCGGGCGCGACGAGCGAACCGGCCTGCTTTATGGACGGGTCGACCACTTGGCGCAACGCGGCATTGAGCAGATGCGTCGAGGTATGGTTGCGGCGGGACTGTCCGCGGCGATAGCGCTCAACGGAGGCCAACGCCCGGTCGCCCTTTTTGACTTCGCCGAATTCGAATTCGCCGACGTGCAGGATGATGCCGTCGGGCGTTTTCTGCGTATCGGTCACCTTGAAATTGAAATTGGCGCCCTTGATTTCGCCCTGGTCGCCGAGCTGGCCGCCGGATTCGGGATAGAACGGGGATTCCTTGAGGATGACTTCGCCGGATTCAAGCACTTCGAGCACTTCGGTTTCGCACTTGACGGAATCGTAGCCGACAAACACGGTCGGCTCGACATCCAACGCGCCGCCTTCGGCCATCACGACCGACTTCTTGCTCTTGTAGTCGGCGCGGGCGCGGTTGCGCTGTTCGTCCATCAGCTTTTCAAACCCGTCGGTATCAACGGCGATTCCGCGCTCGCGAGCCATCACCTCGGTCAGGTCGATTGGAAAACCGAAAGTGTCGTAAAGCTTGAAGGCCTCGTCGGCCGGGAAGGTTTTACCGTCAAGAGACCCGGCAACCTGATCGAACAACTCAATGCCTCTATCCAGGGTACGGTTGAAGGACTCTTCTTCCGCTTTAAGGGTCTTCGTCACGCGATTAAGATTGGTACGCAGTTCGGGAAAGGCGTCGCCATAGAGTTCGGCGACGGTGTCGGCGAGCTTGTAGAAGAAGGGATCCTTGAAGCCGAGAACGCGCCCAACGCGCACGGCGCGGCGCAGGATGCGGCGCAACACGTAGCCGCGCCCGTCATTGGCCGGAATGATGCCATCGGCGATGGCAAACGAAAGGCAGCGGATGTGGTCGGCGATGACGCGGAAGGCGACATCGACCGGATCGGTCATGGCACTGTTGTACTTTTTGCCACTCATTTCCTCCAGCTTGCGGAAGATCGGCGTAAAGACATCGGTTTCATAGTTGGAGATGACGCCGGAAAAGTCGGAGAATCCCTTGGTGCACTGGATGACCGAGCAGGCGCGCTCGAAGCCCATGCCGGTATCGACATGCTGCGCCGGCAACGGGGAGTAGGAGCCATCGGGATTGGCATTGAACTGGATGAAAACCAGGTTCCAGATTTCAATCAGGTCGGCACTGTCGGCATTGACCATCTTCGCTCCGGCGTCGCCGTTGGGCGTGAGGTCGATATGGATTTCCGAGCAGGGACCGCACGGCCCGGTGTCACCCATCATCCAGAAGTTATCCTTGCGGTTGCCAGGCACGACGCGTTCTTCCGGCAGGTATTTCAGCCACATCGCCTTCGCTTCGAGGTCGGCATCGGTTTTATCGTCGCCACCAAAGTAGGTGGCGTAGAGGCGCTCTTCCGGAAAACCCCAGACCTTGACGAGCAGCTCCCAGGCCCAGTCGATGGCCTCCTGCTTGAAGTAGTCGCCGAAGGACCAGTTGCCGAGCATTTCGAAGAACGTGTGGTGGTAGGTGTCGGCCCCGACGTCCTCGAGGTCGTTGTGCTTGCCGCCGGCACGGATGCACTTCTGGGTGTCGGCGGCGCGGCCCGGCGTGTAGGGGCAGTTGGCCTGGCCGAGGAAGATCGGCACAAACTGGTTCATGCCGGCGTTCGTAAACAGCAGGTTCGGTGCATCCGGCATCAGGCTGGCCGACTTCACAACCGTGTGCTGCTTAGATTCAAAAAAATCCAGGAATGACTGGCGAATTTCCTTCGATGTCATGTTCATAACCTTCTTTCCATAAAACAAAAGCCGCCGAACCCGGTCGGCGAAAAACAGCGGGTTTTATAATCGGATCGCCTAACCTATGCAATGGCGGAATAGCGGGGAAAAGACGATTCCATCATGGAATTGCTATTCCACGATCCCGTTACTTTCGCCATACTGTCGCAATGAAGAATTCATATGGAACCGTTTTGCTTGCCGGAATTCTCCTGTTGACCGCAGCACGCGCTGCCGAGATCCAAGTGCGGTTGCAAAACCCTCCGGACACAGGATCCGTGGTGTTTGTGCTTTACGATTCGCCCAACACCTTCGGCGATCTGCGGAATCCGGTCATGACCGTCACGGAGTCTATGGATGGTCGGGCGGTCTATTCCATCACCAACGTTCCTCCGGGCGAATATGCCCTGCTCGTGTACTATGATGAAAACGGCAATGCGCGGATCGATAAAAACTTTATCGGTATCCCCCGCGAGCCGCTCGGGTTTTCAAACGAATACAATCCCAAGGGGCCGCCTAGTTATGCGCGCGCGGCGTTTGTCCTGACGGATGAGAAACCGCGTGAGTTCAATGTTGAGCTCTATCGGGCATTGGGAAAACGTGGACGTATCGGTGCCGGCCTCGGCATGATCTGGCGCAGCAGTCCCTATCGCGGCTATGACGGCGGGGTGTATCAGTTTATTCCTGCCATTACCTACACGGGCAACCGGCTGCAATGGTTTGGGCCGCAGGTACAGCTGGGATTGGTCGGCAGCGGAAAATGGCGGCTGGCAGCCACGGGTCGCTATCGCATGGGACCGTATGAAGAGGATGGAAGCAACTACCTCGCCGGCATGGGCGATGCCGAGGAGACCTTTATGGCGGGGCTGTCGGTTCAACTGGAACTTCCGAAGGGAATCGACCTGTCCGTTGGTGGTTCGGCCGACGTGATCAAACGGATTGGCGGATTTGAAGCTTCGGCGGCCGTTAGCAAATCATTCCAGCTCGGAATTTTCAGGGTGTCGCCCGGCGTTGCGGTTAATTGGCTGGACCGCGAGATGACCGAAAATGATTACGGTGTCCCGTCGGACAAAGCCGCGCCGAACCGACCGGCCTATTCCCCCAACGCATCTTTCAGTGTTGAAGGACAGTTGAGCCTCCTTTGTGAAATCACGCCGGAGTGGCTCCTGGTCAGCTCAACAGGAATCGAATGGCTGGGTGAAGAAGCAACCGACAGCCCACTGGTCGAAAAGGAATATCTCTTCAAGGGCTACGCCGGCATAAACTATCTCTTTTGATGAGCGCGGAGATCTTCGGCGATTCTCGCTGGGCGCGCCCTACCACGGGAAGATCATCACCATTGACTGTTATTCCTGATCGGCCGGAAGTTTTGCAACGAAGTCCGCCACCAGGTTAAGACTCGCCTTTTCCTTTTTCCACGGTCCGCCGCCATGCTGCAGGTGCAACGGGTCTACCGTGACGACGATCATCATATCGAGATCGTTCAAAAGAACAATCTGCTGACCTCCGTGTCCCCAAGCCATGTTGTAGCGATGGTTTCCTGCGCGGATTGACCACCACTGATAGCCGTAGGCATTGTCGTTCCAATTTCGCCCGACCCGGTGTTTCCATCCATTCCGCGAATAGATCTGAAGCGAGTCGTTCACCCAGTCGGCCGGAACAATTTGACGCCCTTTGTATGTTCCGTCCTGCATATACAGCAGACCGAATCTGGCCATATCACGCGCGGTCAGATGCAGATCGGAGAATCCGAGAATATTTCCATCCCAATCCTGTTGCCAGAAGCCGGGCTCGATATTCAGCGAACCAAACAGATGCTCGTTCGCGTAGGACTGCAGATCCTTGCCGGTTGCGCGGGCGACGATGATGCCCAGGATATGCGCACTTAGGTTGCTGTAGTCAAAACCGCTTCCCGGATCACGAATCAACGGAACATGAACCAACGTATCGGTATGAAATCCGGTCAGGAGCAGATCGAGCAACTCCTCCGAGGACTCTTCCCACGGATATCCC
>JBNKSB010000216.1:0-13435 GCA_050297095.1 Pontiella sp.
CAAACGCGGTTTCGCCGGTTTCCTTGCGCCAGGTCAGCAGCTTGACGTCGTCGTTGGCCCAGTCTTCCATCATCGTGCTGGAAAATTCTCCGGTGATGATGTCGTCCATGTGCTTGCGGAAGAGCGGTTGCATGATGAGCTTCAGCTCGTCGGCCAAGTCGAACGCTTTGATCTTGGCGGGGTTCGAGAGGCGATCCATCATATTGGTGATACCGCCCTGCTTGAGCGCTTCGGTAATGGTTTCCCAGCCATACTGGATAAACTTGGCGGCCCATCCGGCGTCGATGCCTTCGGCAACCATTTTGTCGAAGCAGAGGATGGAACCGGCCTGAAGCAGGCCGCAGAGAATGGTCTGTTCGCCCATCAGGTCGGATTTTACTTCGGCCACGAAATTGGATTCCAGAACGCCGGCGTGGTGACCGCCCTGTGCAACGGCTAGCGCCTTGGCGAGTTCCATGCCGTCGCCATTCGGGTCGTTTTCACGGTGGCAGGCGATCAGCGTCGGAACACCGAAGCCGCGCTTATATTCTTCGCGCACTTCGGAACCCGGGGATTTCGGGGCAACCATGATAACGGTGAGGTCTTCGCGAATCAGCGTGCCTTCTTCAACAATGTTGAAGCCGTGGGCGTAGCAGAACGTCGCGCCCTGCTTCATCAGCGGAACAACGGTTTCAACAACGTTGGTGTGCTGTTTATCGGGGGCGAGATTCATCACGATGTCGGCGGTCGGCAACATTTCCGCGTAGGTGCCGACGTTGAAGCCGTTCTCGGTGGCGTTCAGGTAGGATTGACGCTTTTCCGTGATAGCGGCTTCACGCAGCGTATAGGAAACGTCGAGCCCGCTGTCGCGCATGTTCAGCCCCTGGTTGAGGCCTTGGGCGCCGCAACCGACGATTACGATCTTCTTGCCCTTGGCGTATTCGCATCCGTTGGCAAATTCAGCGGCATCCATGAAGCGGCAGGTGCCGATCTCTTCCAATTTCAGACGCATCGGAAGCGTATTGAAATAATTCTGTCCCATTGTTTTCTCCTTGGTTGAATTCGAACGCGCGGAACCTACTCCAATTCACATGTTGCGTAAATTGAATTGTTTGGAATATAGTATTGCACTATTTGGAACAATGGCCCGGCGGATTTGTCTGTCTGGACGGATCAAATGGAAACACAATCTCTAGAAACCTTTATCAAGACAGCGGAGATGCTGCATTTCGGCAAGGCGAGCAGGGCGTGCAACCTGAGCCCGTCAGCGTTGACGCGCACCATTCAGCGGCTGGAGGAGGAAGTCGGCAGGCCGCTCTTTATCCGCGACAACCGCAGCGTGGCACTGACCGAGGCCGGAAAACAGCTGCTCACCTATGCCCGAAATACCGTACTGGAATGGCAGCACTTTCAGGAATCCATCGCTGAAAAGAAGGATGCCATAACGGGAACACTTTCCGTCTATGCCTCCATCACTGCCGTTTACAGCCTGTTGCCGGATCTGTTCGAATCCTATCGGTCGGCCTACCCCAGCATACAGCTGGCCATCCGTACCGGCGCAGCCGAGCGTGCCATTGAACAGTTGATGAGCGGGGAAATCGACCTCGCCGTCGCCGCCCTGCCCGACCGCAAGCCGGCCCAGCTCGAATTCATGCCATTGGCGGAAACCCCGTTGCTGTTTATCGCCCCCACCCTGCCCGACTTCCCGCTGCCAAAGAAACTCGATCTGTCGACCGTTCCATTGGTTGTTCCGCAATCCGGAGTGGCCCGCAACCGGCTGGATGCGTGGCTGCGGCACAACCATGTTGCGCCCAATATTTCTACAGAGGTTTCCGGCAACGAAGCTTTGATTGCCATGGTGCGACTCGGTGCCGGCGTCGGCGTCGTTCCGCAGCTTGCCCTCGAACGCAGTCCATTCCGCGATGATGTTGCGATCATAAAGTCCGCCCCGAAACTCGACCCCTACGTCGTCGGTCTATGCTCCAGTCGACGCAACCTCAAGCGCCCTGCTGTCAAGGCAATGTGGGAGCTGGCGGAAACATTGTAACCAGCCCCTTCGGCTTAAAAGATGAAAATGGGTCTTTCAATGAGCGGTTTATCCGCTATTCCATGATGCCGGATTTGGAGACGGATGGATGAACTACGTTTTGCAGGTTTTATTTATTCTGGTGCTGATGGCGATCGGTTTTGCGGCCCGCAAGCGCGGGGTCGTGAGCGAGACCGGCACCAGCGAGATGGTGCGGGTGCTCATTGCCGTCATCTATCCCTGCCTGATTTTTTCCTCGGTCACGCACCTCGACGCGCAGGAGCTGGCCTCCAACTGGATCATGCCGGTGATGGCGCTGGCCATTGCCGGAACGGGACTGCTGCTTGGCCTGATTGCATTGCGCTGGATGAAGAATGTCGACCAGCAGCGCGCCAGCGCATTCCTCTTCCAGAACACGATCAACAACTATCTCTTCCTGCCGCTGCCGCTTGTCATGCTACTCTGGAAGGAGGAGGGCGTCGCCCTGCTGGTATTCGCTTCGATGGGCTTCGAGCTGACCGTCTGGACCGTCGGCGTATTCCTGTTCAACCGCTCCAGTAAACTGTCGGATGGGGTCCGCATGATGTTCGGCCCTCCGCTGATGGCCCTGATCTTTTCGATCGGATGGGTTTGCGTCCGCGACCTGAGCGGCCTCCACCTGCCCGAATCCGGCATTTTCGCCGATCTGGCGGGCCGTATACTGGATCTCTTCTACTTCGGCGCCGGAACCATCGGCAAGGCGACCGTAGCGATTTCAATGATCGTATCGGGCAGCCGGATTGCGGCGCTGAACGTCAAGGCCGCGTTCGATAAGCATGTCTGGATTGTTTCGATCATGCGGTTAGTGGTTACCCCCGTCATATTCATCCTGCTGCTGGGCTTGATCCCGATGGAAGAAACAGCCCGCGGAATCCTGTGCGTTGTGGCGGTCATGCCGGCGGCCGTGGCGAGTCTCGTCTTCAGCGAGCGCTTCGGCGGGGATTCGGACTTCATTGCCACGACGCTGCTCATCACGCATCTGGGCGCCGTCGTGACCATTCCGTTGCTGCTGGCCTGGGCCTTGTAGCCGGATTTACTCCAGCACGCCGGCCTCTTCCTGATCGAGCAGGAACTCCTGCCATTTCCTGGTTTTTTCTTTGATTATCGGTCGCGAAAGGTGAGGTCGGATGCGGGGAACCATTTTAAGGCAAACGAATCTACCCGAGCGGGATCGATGGACCAGGGTATCCTCTACGTGTTGCGGCCCAAGCATCACGATAAAAATCATGAACAGCAATGCAAACATCGTTCCGCGAACCATCCCCAGCACCATTCCATAAACATGGTCGGTGCTCTCGGCGATCTGCTTCTTCAAAAGGCCCGAAATCATTCGGGTGATAAAAATAAACGCAAAGATGGAAAGAATCACCAGTCCCGCCATCAGCGCCCACATGATGATCTCTTCATCGATATTCCTGAATAGCCGGCCCAGCGAGCTATAAATATAAGGATAGGCAAAAAACAGCAGAATCCCCGCCAGCAGAAAAGTCAGGATATGGGATAGTTGCCGGGCAAAGCCTTGCTGAAAACCGCCCCAAGCGGACAGTAGGACAACCAGCACAAATGCTACATCGATAAAATTAAGCCAATTGGATATCACTTCAACCTCCTGCGTGCTCATTCCAATATGCCCCTGAATACTAGCATTTTGGAAGCCATATTCCTAAATATCGCTGACTTTCCCCTGCAATCACCCTTCGCCGGACAGAAAAGCCAAAAAATCTAGAAAAAACGGAAAAACCACAATATATTGTGCCGCATTCTTGACAATAACACATCTTATAGAATAGCTTTCATTCTCGAAAAACAGCGGGGCAGCTGTTGATTCGCAGAAACTATTAGAGGAAAAAGGGGGAAGAGCATGTCGGGGGAAAAAGCCCATCTTAATGCCGTATTTGACGGATTTCAAAAACGTTCAGGACTCGTTGTTCCATTCAGCTGGCAGAAGATCGAGCTGGCCATTGACCGTGCAGTCGATGAAATCGCCCGCAAGCAGCAGGTCCCCAAGAACGAAGGGCTGGCTTCCAAGGTTACCGATGAGGTGATCAAACAACTCGACAACCCCCAAAGCGAATTCTACGTACATCCCGGCGAGGACCATAAGCGAATCCCGAAGATTGAAGATGTGCAGGACCTGGTCGAAATTGTTTTGGCCGAACAGGGCGAAACCCTTGTGGTGGCGGCCTACAAACGCTACCGCAAGCAACGCGAAATCGCCCGCCGTAACATCCGCGTCCGCGGCAACGGTACCAAGGGCAATGTGGATGTGACCGACGCCAGCCTACTGCTGGTGGAATCCTCCTCCAACAACGTCAACCTGCCATGGGATCGCAAACGCATCGTGAAACAGATCCTCGATAAGACCGATCTCTCCATCGAACTGGCCATCAATGTCGCCAAGTCCGTGGAAAACCGGATTATCGCCAGCGATCTGACGGTCATCAACACCACCTTGATCCGCGAGCTGGTCAACAACGAGCTGATGGAACGCGGCTATTCGCAGCAACTTCGCGATCTCTCCCTCTACCGCGTTTCCAAGGATTACCTTGAAAACCTGATGTTCACCAAATCGACCGAAAACTCGAATATCGTGAACAACAACCCTGAAGCCGTGAACCTCGGCGTCGCCGAACTGGTGCTCAAGCAATGGGCCTTGGAAAATATTTTCACCCCGGAAGTTAAGCGCGCACACGATACGGGCGCAGTCCACCTGCACGACCTCGGCTATCCGACCCGCGTCTACTGCTCGTCGCACTCGATCGAATACGTAAAAAAATATGGACTCACCGGCCTGATCAACCTCAACACCGCATCGAGCCCGGCGCGCTCGGCCTCCGTGCTGACCGGCCACCTCAACACCTTCCTGGCCTCCATGCAGGCCAACTACGCCGGCGCGCTTGGCATCGCCTACATCAACATTCTCTATGCCCCGTTCCTCGTCGGCATGGGCGCAGATGATCTCCATCAGGTGGCGCAGGAACTGATCTTCAACGGTTCGCAGAACGCCTTCTCACGCGGCGGGCAAACCCTGTTTCTCGATTTCAACATCCACACGGGCGTCCCAAGCTATCTCAAGACCGTGCCGGCCATCGGACCGGGTGGCCACTACCAGCTGCGCCTGAAGGATGGCTCCATTGTTGAACTCGAAGAGGAACTGCGGAATGAAACCGATGCCGGCGGCTACAAGCTGATGGATCTCTACTACCACGATCCCGCCCTCGGCAAACGCCTCGTCCTGCGCGAGCTGGCCGATGAAAAAGACGGCACCATCTACGATCCCGACGTAATCGCGACCGTCCAGGAAGCCGGGGAAGCGGTCGTGACCTACGGCGACTATACCAAGGAAGCCCAGGATTTCTGCCGCGCCCTGCTGCAGGTCTTCGGCGAAGGCGACGCCCACGGACGCATCTTCGAGTTCCCGAAATGCGATTTCCACGTCTCCGATGAAACCTTCGCGGATCCGGTCCAGTTCGGCATCTTCCAGGAAGCCTGCGACCTGGCCAGCAAGAACGGCTCAACCTACTTCATCTTCGACCGCGACGAAGTCACCCTGTCTGCCTGCTGCCGCCTGCGCACCACCATCAGCGACAGCCGGATGCTCAAACATCCTGAAAGCATGCGCTTCTGCGGCTTCCAGAACGTTACGATCAACATTCCGCAGGCCTCCTACCGCGCTGCCCGCACGGGTGGTGACGTGATGCAAAACTTCTTCGAGGAGCTCGACCAAACCATGGAACTGGCCGTCGACGCCCACCTGCAGAAAAAGGCCAAAGCCGCCGAAATGCTCAGCGGTCCCGGCCATCCGCTCTGGCAGATTGGCAAGGAAGCCAACGACGGAAAACCCTATGTCGACCTCGAAAACTGCACCTACATTCTCGGGCTGATCGGCGTGAACGATGCCGTCAAGTTCCTCATCGGCCAGGAACTGCATGAGAGCAAGCAAGCACAACGCTTCGGTCTCAAGATCGTGGCGCACATGTACACCAAGGCCAAGAAGCTGGCGAAAAAGCACAACCTCAAGTTTACCCTCGAGGAATCGCCCGCTGAATCCGCTGCCCGTCGCCTGGCCAAGTCCGACATGATCTACTTCCCCGATGAATCGAAGGATGTCGTGAAGGGACCGGCCGATGCCGAATACTACACCAACTCGATCCATCTCGCCGCCGAGGCGGACGTTTCGCTAGTCGATCGCATTGTCGAACAATCGAAATACCATAGCATGATCGAGTCTGGTGCCATTACCCACTGCTTCATCGGCGAGGAGCGGCCGGATGCCGACTCCATCGCGCACCTGATGACGGAAGTGTTCCACCGCACGCAATCCGCCCAGGTTTGCGTGTCCCCGGAATTCACCTTATGCGACAACTGCCAGCACCAAACCCGCGGCTTGCTGGAACGCTGCCCCGAATGCGGCTCCACGGAAGTCGTAGGTGAAACCCGCGTGGTCGGCTACTTCAGCAAAGTGCAGAACTGGAACAAATCCAAGCGCTACGGCGAGCTGCTCGCCCGCCATGCCGGCAAGTACAACATCACCACCGCCGAAGACGAAGCGGATGAACCCAGACTTGTAACCGCGAAAGACGCATAGGGAGAAGATCATGGCTGCAAAATACCAAATCAAAGTATTCGGAAAAAAGGGCTGCGATAAGTGCCATACCCTCAACCAGCGGATCGACAAGTTGCTCGCCAAGGACGGCTACGACGCGTTTGAAAAACTCTACTGCGATGTGGAAACCATCGACGGACTCGTCGCCTTTTCCGAAGCCGAGTGCATCAACCCCTCGCGGATTCCCGCCATGCTCGTGACCCAGTGGAACGATCAGGAAAAAGAATACGAGCCGGTATCCACCCGGCAACCGGGCGCATCCAACCCCATTTGCAAGAAAGCCAAGCTTTACCAATACCTTGGATTGCAAACCGACTATTCCGACAGCGGAAAGGGCGTCATCTCCCCGAAGATGATACAAGCCATCCTTGACGAACTTTCGGAATAATCAAATATCACCCGGTCCGCCAGGCGCACATTTCCTCCCCAGCGCCTGGCGGGCCACCCCTTAGGGAACATCCTGAATCCGATGGCTGAACATTTGAATTTCAAACCACACCATCCTGTTTTGGATTTCTAAATGAGAATTTCGAGTTTTTATGAGCAATAGCTCGTCCATATATGCCTATCTCGAAAAGCCCTCGATGGTCGACTATCCCGGCCGCTTCGCCGCCGTATTTTTTACCAGTGGGTGCAACTTTGACTGCGGTTTTTGCCATAACGCTTCACTGATGGGGAAAAAGCAGGCGGGACTATCGTGGGAAAAACTGGAAGCGGCATGCGCAAAGTTTAAACAAAACTGGGTGAACGGGGTCGTCATTACCGGCGGCGAACCCACCTGCACCGACGATCTGGTCGAGCTGATCCATTTTTTCAAGGAACGCTTCGGCTTTGCCGTCAAACTCGATACCAACGGCTCCAATCCCGAGCAGCTCGCCGAATGCCTGCCGCTGGTCGACTATGTCGCCATGGACGTCAAATGCGGCTTCTCGGCCTATGCTGACGTTGTCCGCTTCCCCGACACCGAAAAGATCCGGCGCTCGATCAATCTCATTCGAACCGAAGCCAGCGATTATGAATTCCGCACCACCGTTATTGAATCCATCCACACCGACGAACAGATGAACGAAGTGCGCGAGGCAATCCGCGGATCCAAGCGCTACGCCCTCCAAGCCTTCATTCCCCGCGATGAATTGCCCGGCAGCGAATACCGCACCCAACCCCGTACCACCTCTGCCCGGCTGCATCAGCTCAAGGACCGCATGGCCGGTTGCGCAGACGAAATCCTTCTCCGCGGCGCGTAATTGACGGAAGCTGTTAACTCAAAGGCATCTCCCTGCCGTAGCCGTCAATGGACCATACCGCCTACAGTAGCCGGCGGAGGTGGAACCCGATCAGACAGACATCGTCTGCAAAGTGGTTGTCTTTGGAAAACTCCAGCGCATCATTTTCCAGCCCCCGGAAGATGCGTCCCAGCGAGTTTCCAGCATAGGCTTGGGCAGATTTCAAAAGCCGTTTTTCGCTAAAAGCCACTCCCGCGGCATTCTTGACCGTGAAAAGTCCGTCCGTAAATAGAATGACCGAGTCGTCCGGTTGCATTCGGCAGGTGATGTTTCGGAACTTTGCATCCGGCTTTACGGCCAAGGCAGGACCGCGCAACACCAGGTTCTCGAACAACCATTTTACGGGCTGCCCGCTTCGAAAATGTAACGGAAGCGGATGCCCGGCACACGCGACCTTCGCCTCCCCGGCTGCACAATCAATCACCATATAGCAAGCCGTTAGATCCAGTAGCAACCGGTCTCGGTGCAGCAAGGGGTAGAGATGGTCATTTAAACGGCTTATATAATCGGAGGGATCCTCCGCCATTCGATCAATGTCCTGCATGATGCCACGGATCAGGGATGCCCCCAATGCAGCCCGTGCACCCGACCCCCGTATGTCGCACAACAGGATGGAGACCTTGGTGTCTGACAGGCGCCGGACATGGCAATAATCCCCGCCAACCAGGCTGCTTTTGTGAAGGTGGTGCAGAAATTCGATACAGCTTTCCGACGGATCCACGCCCTCGGGGAGCACGGGAAACTCGGAGAGGAAAAAGCTGCGTTGCAGCTTGCCGGCCATACGGGCGTCTTCTTCCAGCATTTCCTTAATGTTGGCCACCTGCTTCGCGTACCGCTCGGTTTGAAGTTGCGTCTCTTTCCGGGCGGTGATATCGCGCGTAATTCCAAAGAGCCCGACCACGCGGCCCTGATCATCCCGAAGCGGCACCTTGGACGAGGAACACCAGGTCACCCGCCCGTCCGGCCAGAGCTCCTTTTCCTCAATGCCTTGCAGCATTTCGCCGGATGCAATGATGCGCTGCTCTATCTCAAGGGATTTCCGGGCATGTTCTTCGCTGAACACATTAAAATCCGTCTTTCCAACGCCTTCCTGTAGCGAGGTCCAGCCATGCTTTTCGGCACACGCCTGATTATAGGCGATGAAGCGGGATTGCCGATCCTTGAAATAAATAACATCCAGCGTACTGCGCATCAATTGATCCAGCAGATATCCGGCATCTGGAAGGTTATTCGTATTCATGGCAACTCACCACAGGTCCTAATCGGTCCGGGATGGTTGCATCGGATGTTTGTAGTGCAGACCCACCATGCAAGCATCATCGTTCAGCTCGCCCTGTTCCGCAAAAAGGCGCGCCTCGTTGGACAAGGCGACAAACCGTTCAGACAGCGGCATGCAGCTGACGCGCTGGGCGGCCGCACGCAACCGTTCTTCGCCGAATTCATCGCCGTCCTTGTTTTCCACCTCATACAACCCATCCGTATACATGACAACCGAATCGCCGGGCTGAAGCTGTTTTTCAATGGTTTCGTAGGTGGCGTTTTCCGTGATTGCCAAGGCACAGCCCCGAAGGCTTCGGTCATCCATCAGCCAGGTCGCATTCTTGTCTGCAGACCGGAAATACAAGGGCACCGGATGGCCGGCATTTGCCATGCGAAGCATCCCGGTGGAGGCGTCAAATACGATGTAGCAGGCCGTTGCGAACAGAAGCATGTCCTCCTGCTGGAGCATGGGCAGCAAGAGGGTGTTCATCCGTTCCAGAAACCGGCCGGGATCGGTGGCAAGCGGAGAAAGCTCCTCCACAATGGCGCAGATCAGGGCGGTCCCCAAGGCCGCGCGTACGCCATGGCCCATCACATCGCACTGGAAAATGCCAGACTGGGTTGGCGACAGGCGGCGGACCGTGCAGAAATCGCCGCTGACCATGCCGCTCGCATTGTAGTAATGGCTGAATTCGACGCAGCTCTGTGATTCGGAAGCACCTTCGGGGAAGCTTGGGTAGGACCGAGGGAAGAAGGTTTTCTGCAGCTCGGCCGCCATGCGGACGTCCTCTTCCATGCTTTCCTTGATGCGCCGGACCTGTTCCGCATAGTAGGTGGCGCGCAGTTCGGCCTCCTTGTGATCGGTGATATCACGCGAAATACCGAAGGTTCCGATGATCTCGCCGTCGGCATTCTTCAGCGGCATCTTGGTGGTGGACGCCCAGGTAATACGCCCGTCCGCCCAGGTTTCCTTTTCTTCGACCCCCACCAGCGGCTCACCCGTTTTAATAATGCGCTGTTCGTCATCGAAGGCCTGCTGGGCATGTGCGTTGGCAAAGATATCGAAATCCGTCTTCCCGACAATCGCGTCCGAATCAATCTTGAACCGCTCGCAATAGGCACGGTTGACCATGATAAAGCGCGATTCTTCATCCTTGAAATAAATCATGTCCGGCATGTTTTCCATGAGGTTTTTCAATAGAAATCGGGTATCCTGAAGATTATCGGCCATGCATTATTCCTCCTGTAACCGGAGTATTGTTATTCCAACCAACCGAGCTCATCAACGCAAAAGCGGATGAATCCTCTCCCCATTCAGGATTAATCTGCTAACTTCGCAAAATGGAAGAACGCATCCACAAACTCGAAAGTCTCATTACCCTGCAGGACAACACCATCATGGAACTCAATGCCGAAGTATTCCGGCAGCAGAAGGATATCGTCCGCCTCCAGAACCGCCTCGAAGTATTGGCCAAAAAGATCGAACAGCTTGAGGGGCCCAACGATATTGCCGGAAACGAAAAACCGCCCCATTGGTAATTTTTTTCTATTGAAGCTAGCACCACCGCATCATTGTGCTAAAAGCATCGCCGCTAAATACAGAGGGAACCATGCAAACAAAGCAAACAAAGATTATCTGCACCATTGCCGACAACCGCTGCGAACCGGACTTTATCCGACAACTCGTTGACAGCGGGATGAATGTCGCCCGCCTCAATACTGCACACATCAGCACGGCTGATGCGGAACGAATGGTCGCCAACATCCGTTCAGTATCCGAGCATGTCGGTATCCTCATCGACACCAAAGGCCCGGAAGTCCGTACACGGGATATCGATGAACCCCTCGAAGTAAAAACCGGCGATTTGATTTCGATTGCGACGGACCACATTCCCGAAGGTGGCTTCCGGGTCAACTACGAGGACTTTGTGGAGGAAGTGCCCGCCGGTAGCGCCATTCTGATCGACGATGGCGAAATCCAACTCTCCATCACCGACAAGACCGACAAGACTCTGGTTTGCGTCGCCGAAAACGATGGCGTCATCAAGAACCGCAAGAGCATTAATGTACCCGGCATCAAACTCAACATGCCGGCCCTCACCGAAAAAGACGCCGAGTTCATCGACTGGGCAACGCGTTGCGACGGTATCGAGTTCATCGCCCATTCCTTTGTCCGCAACCGCGACGACGTCATGGCCGTGCAAAGCATCCTCGACATGCGCAAGAGCCCCATGAAGATCATTGCAAAAATCGAAAACCGCGATGGCGTCGACAACCTCGAATCCATCCTCGATGTCGCCCACAGCGTGATGATTGCCCGCGGCGATCTCGGCATTGAAATCCCCGCCGAGGAAGTACCGATTATTCAGAAACACATCATCAAAACCTGCATTCGCCGTGTAAAACCGGTGATCACCGCCACGCAGATGCTACACTCCATGATCGACAATCCCCGTGCCACCCGCGCCGAAGTTTCCGATGTCGCCAACGCCATCTACGACGGCACCGACGCCGTCATGCTTTCCGGTGAAACCGCCTACGGAAAATATCCCATCGAAGCCGTCCAGACCATGGCCGACATCGCCCGCAATGTCGAAGCCCAGAAGGCCCCGCTCAGCTACAAGCTTCCCGTACTGCGACAGTCCGACGATCTCATGCCGCGCAACCATCTCGCCAAGGCCGCCGTCGCCATGGCGGCCATGTTGCCGGCCAAGGCCATCATCACCAGCACCAAGTCCGGCGACACCGCCCAGATCTGCGCCTCCTACCGCGGCCAAACCTCCATCATCGCCCTCTCTGCCAGCATGCGTACCGTGCGCGAACTCTCACTGAGCTACGGAGTTCTTGCGGAACAGGTCGATATTCCGCATAGCACCGATGCCCTGGTGAAGGCATCGCTCAAGAAGCTGATCGAGGAAGACCATTTCGGAATGGACGACACTGTCGTGTTTATAGGCGGCGGCCAGATCTATTCCGCCCACACCAATTTCCTCCAAGTCGACACCCCTGCCACCCTCCTCAGGAATATGTAGGGAAGGACCCTCCCGGATTACAATCCCTGCAGCAGGTAGATCCAGACAGGAATCGTGATCACGCTGAGCGCGGTGCTGAGCACCAGCATGGAAGAGACAAAGCCGCGCTCGACCCCTAGCTGGCAACTGACGACATAGCTAGCCACGGCGTTGGGGGTGGCCGATAGGATCACGGGAACGCCGAGAGAAACGGCCGAGGCTTCCGGACAGAGAACCCGGATCAGCAGCAGGGTCGCCAACGGAACCAAAACCAGCTTGCAGCCCACGGTCCAGCCCAACGCACCGAGATGCGACCGGGTCTGCTCCCATTTAAGAGAAGCTCCAATGACCAGTAGAGCCAAGGGCAGCCCCATGGTGCCGACCATCTCCATGAAGGCGTTCAAGAGTTCCCCCACAACCAACAGGACGGGAGGCAAAGCAAGCGATCCATCCCCCCTGCGAAACGGCTCCAGAAACAGGGCGATTCCTACGCCGGCGAGACAGGAAATCAGGATAGGATTGAACAACGCATGCCTAATTCGGGTGCCTATCCTTACCTTGTCGGAACCCGCGCCGTAGAACCCGATCAACAGGTAGCCCAAGATGATGAATACAGGAATCACGAGGCCGTTGTAGATGGCCGCCTTGGCAAACCCTGCGTCGCCAAAAGCATTTTTGCAGAGCGGAAAACCAACATAGGACGCATTGCCCCAGAAGGTCCCGAATACAACCGCCGCGGCAAACCCGCCTTTATAGCCGTTCAGCTTCGCCACCCCCATCGTCAGTAGTGCGACAATGACTAGGGCCAGCACCGGCACCAGCGTCACGGCGGGATCGGCAAACATGGATATGCGTTGGTGGGCGACACCGACGAGAATCAATGCCGGCAACGAAAAGGTATAGACCAGCCAGTTGATGAATGTGCAGTGCTCCTCCTTGAGCCGCCCTGAAACGGCCAACCCCTTTCCGAGTCCCATCACCGCAAAGACCGGAACGCAAATCAACAACACCGCTGTGATTCGTGATAAATCCATGGCCAAACTATTGGATTATTGTGAGGGAAGGAACAAGCACGGAGGCGCCAAACCTGAAAACGGAGTCGAGAAACCGCAAATCAACGTGAATGCCCAATAAAATGTAACTTATCGAGATGCTCTCTTCTTTGGGACGACTCATCCAGCGGGTGAACGGATGACCTTGGGCAACCCCCACGGAATTAACGACTATTGGC
>JBNKSB010000217.1:0-9492 GCA_050297095.1 Pontiella sp.
TATAAGACCGTATTGGCCGTCGATGGCGTAATGGGGGCTCACGACATCATGGTTCACCAATACGGGGACGTGCATATGGTCTCCTTCCATATCGAAGTGGACGCCAACATGAGCCTGATCGATGCGCACAATCTTTCCGAGATCGCGGAGGATGCCGTCGAGACCCAGCTGGGCTGGCGGGCTGTGGCGCACGTCGACCCGGTCGATCGCTCCCATCCACTCTTCGAAGAGCTGAACCGGGTATTAAAACAATATGTCGCCGGCGAATCGCGTCTGGTGGATCTGCACGACTTGCGGGCGGAAGGGAAGCGTCCGCCCTTTCGGGTCTCGTTTGACCTGGTTACCGATATGGGAACCTTTCCGAATGATTATGATCCAATTTATCGCAGTTGCGTTGATGTACTGAAGCACGCCCTCGGCGAACGGGTCAGCCATGCGGAAATCGGTATCGAGGCCGTCGTGGAAAGCGGGCCCATGTCGCGTATGACTTTCGATCTCCAGAGTAAAAAAACCGTAGCTTGAGATGGCTGCGATGTGTGCTGCAGGCATCCCGCCTTAAAATTTTATGGCATCATTACCCGTGTCGGTTTGGCTTGCCTGCACGACATTACAGCAAGGAGGCGCAGACCCCTTGCTCGCCGAAGACGAAGGGAACCTTGATGAAGGCGATCTTTCGACCGATCTTGTCGGCCTCCGCCTTGCGGGCGGCATCGAAGGCATTCTCCTTCAGAGCCATGTCTCCGCCGCTGGCCTTGATGGCCGCCTCGACGGCGCGAAAGCGCGTCGTCTTTACGATTTCAGCCATTTCAAACAGACCCAGTAGCAGGTTGGCGCCGTAGCCGCGGCCGATCACGTCGTAGCCGGGGCGCCCGAAACCATGGGCGGAGGCCGGGGCATGGTCGGGGCGGAAAACGCCCTGCCAGCCGATATCAACAAGGGTGTGCACCACTTTGGCCAATTCTTCGCGGTGTTCGGCATGATGCCCTTCGCGGAAGTTCTTTCCATCGGTTTCAACCGGGCGTAGGTGGATGTGGGGAAAGATTTCATCCACCGACATACCCTTCATTTGTCCGTACTCAGCGATTTCACGGATGACGGTGGTGATGTCGCGGTTCTTCTCTTCCGCCATCAGCGAGCCGATGCACATGTTTACGCCGCAGCCATGGTCGAGCAGGAACTTGTATCCTTTCGATCCGCCCACTGCGCGTGGCGTGCCCAGAAACGGCGAGAACGCCGGGTCGTCGGCATGGCAGCACAGGCGAACGCCGGCGGCGTTGGCCACCGGAACCACGGCGTCGAGGAAGTAGGCGATGTGCGCCTGCAGCTCCTCGACAGTCATGCCTTCGTATTTGGAAACGGCGTCGCGGAAGTCGTCGAGCGTGAACCCTTCCTGCGCTCCCGGCAGGCCAGCAGTAATCATGTTGATCAGCTGTTGTTGGCGCTCTGGGCTGTCGGCCAGATATCGCTTCCAGTACTGTCGGGCCTCCTCGACGTCTTCGGGGGAAAAGGAACCATCGGTGATATCGGCCTGTTCGTTGTCATGACGCTTGAGCAGGAAAATGTCGAATGCGGCGAAGGCGGCATGGATGTATTTAAGCGTTTTGGATCCGTCGGGCAGGGTGGTCACGCTTGTGCGGGTCCAGTCGGCCACCAGCATAAAGTTGCCCACCACGTTGCACACGCCGAAGCGTCCGAGGTTTTGCAGGCTTCGCTTGTAGTTTTGAATGTGCTTTTCGCGATTGGGACTTCCGTTCTTGATGTCTTCGGTAAACACCAGGCTTTCGGCGGTGTCCCAGATCAGGCCGGTGCGTTGGGCATGGATGTCGTACCATTTGAACAGGGGCATTCCATTCAGATCGTCCGGCGCGTCGGGGTGGGGCAGGAATTCCACCTCGATTTTGCGCTTGGCGATTTCGGACTCGGTCCATACCTCGCCGGCAGGAATATGGTGCAGCGCGCTGATAATGTTTGTGATCCCCGGCGTCTGTTGAATGTTACGAATGGTTACGGCATCCTCGGGGCCGAACCAGCGCATGCCTGCTCGTACCCGCTCGCGGTTCCAATTCTGGTTGAAAATTTCGCTCATGTTGCTTCCTTTGGTTCTAATACTCTACAAATTGACGGGTATCAGCGGGCCTTTTTCGCAATCAAGCCGTCTCTCTTACGACAAGCTCGCCAGATAGCGGAATCGCTTGTGGGGCGGTAGGTTCGATGATGCTCTTAAAGGCCTTTTGTACCATTTTTTCAAAAGGTTGGTGGATGGTGGTCAGTGGAGGAATAAATTGTGCGGCCGATGGAATGTCGTCGAAACCCGTGACGGCCACCCGTCCGGGAACGTCGATTCCCGCACCGGCCAGCGCGTGCAATGCGCCCATGGCGATCAGGTCGGTTGCACAAACCAATGCATCAATTTGCGTGTTGCCTCCCAGTAATTTTCTTGTGGATGCCAGTCCGGCCAGGAACGGGTCGTTTTCCGTTGTTTCTATCAGGGTAAAGTGCAGGCCGGCGACGGCCGCCGCACGTTCCAGCGCCTGGTGACGCAAGCGATGCGCAGATAGTGGACCCGATATGCAGGACAGGCTTCGTTTGCCCTGCTGGTCTAGATATTCAACGAGCTGGCGAGCGGCGTCTTCTTCGTCCACACTGATGCGAACACTCTGTTCCGTATCGCTGCCATGCCCGATTCGGGCGACGGGAAGGTGCCGAAAGGCATCGAGCCATTGGGCATTCATGTCCGTGCCGAGCACCACCAGCCCCTCGATGGCGTGCTTGTGAAGCGCCAGCAGGTCCTGTTCGTCGGGAACGCGACGCAGGAATCCGGCGAGGATTAGCGAATAGTTGTGTTCATTCGCCTGGATCTGGATCTGTTTAATCAGTGCGCCGAAGAATGGGTCGTTGAAGTCGTAGACTGCCACGCCGATGGTCCGCGTCGCCTTTCCCTTCAGGGTCAATGCAGCGGCACTGGGCACGTAGCCCATCTCTTCCGCCATCTGTGAAACGCGCTCGATCGTCTCCGGTGCAATGCCGATTTCTTCCGCCTTGCCGGAGAGGACGCGCGACACCAGCGCAATGGATACCCCTAGCTTTTCGGCTATTTGTTTTTGACTTGCCGCCATGTTGTTTTTTACCCCTCGAACTATTGGGACCGTGCTTTTTTGGCGTATATTAATCAAGTTATTTGCTTGAGAATGTTGAGATAAAAGCCTTATCTCAAACAATTGAGGGAGCAATACAGGAGGAAGTTTATGGAGAATCTATTCGATATTTCGGGCAAGGTCATTGCGGTTACTGGTGCGGCCGGTGTTCTGGCGGGTGGAACCGCTAAATATTTACAGGCACAGGGTGCGTATGTGGTCTATCTGGATCTTTTCCAGGACAAGGTTGATGCAACGGTCGCCGAAGCAAAATCGATCTCGGACAAATGCTGCGGCTATGCCTGCAACGTGCTTGATCAGGACGCGCTCGATGGTGTGTATGAAAAGATCATGTCCGACATTGGCCGAATCGACGTTTTGATCAACGGTGCCGGCGGCAACATGCCGGGGGCCACGATCGGTCCGGATCAGGATGTGTTCGACCTCAAGGTGGAAGACTATTCCAAGGTGCTAGATCTAAACCTGAAGGGAACGGTTATGCCGACGATGACCTTCGCCAAGGCCTTCAAGGAACAAGGTGCCGGTTGTGTGGTCAACTTTTCTTCCATGTCGTCAACACAGGCGCTTACACGCGTGCTCGGCTATTCCAATGCCAAAGCCGGCATCGACAATTTCACCAAATGGATGGCCACCGAGATGGCGATCAAATATGGCAGCGGTATCCGCGTGAACGCTCTTGCGCCCGGCTTTTTCATCGGCAACCAGAACCGTAGGTTGCTGACCAACGAGGATGGAAGCTATACCGAACGAGGGCAGCAGGTCATCAACAAGACGCCCTTCCGTCGTTTTGGTGAACAGGAGGAGGTGTATGGAACGATTCACTTCCTCATTTCGGAAGCAGCGAAATTTGTCACTGGAACCATCATTCCCGTCGATGGCGGTTTCTCCGCCTTTTCCGGGGTTTAAGGAGGTTGATCATGTCGAACCAATCACAGAAGAAATATTCGCTGATCATTCCAACCAGCATGGGGATTCGGTTGACGCCGGTCGATGCGCAGCCGTTTCATTGCAGCGACACCTTCAAGATGCAGGCCACCAGTGCGGAAAGCAATGTGGCCAGCGTGGCCTCGTTTCTGGGGATGCCGGTCAAGGTACTTACCGCGTTCGTCAAGGGCAGTCCGATCTCGCATTTCATCAAGGATAATATCCGAAGCCGCCGGATGGATTTTGAGGGCCCCGAATTCGAGCAGGGCGATCCGTGGGGATATCGTCACCAGATCAATATGGCCGACAGCGGCTTTGGGGCCCGTGGTCCGAGAGTTCAAAACGACCGCGCCGGCGAAGTTGGACGCGAACTCAGCGTCGATGATTTTGATCTGGACCGCATCTTTGGCGAAGAGGGAGCCACGATTGTTCATCTCTCCGGGTTGATTGCGGCATTGTCGCCCAAGACCAGCCAGTTCTGCCTGGATATCGCTCGCATCGCCAAGGAAAACGGATCACTGGTTTCGTTCGACCTAAATCACCGCGCCAGCTTCTGGAAGGGCCGGGAGGAGGAGCTCAGCCAGGCTTTTGCCGAGATTGCGTCCCGCAGTGATATCCTGATCGGAAACGAGGAGGATTTTCAGCTCTGTCTCGGCATCGAAGGTCCCGAGGCTGGTGGAAAAGGGCTCGATGAAAAAATCGTCGGATTCACGGAAATGATCGGTCGTGTGCAGGCCGCCTATCCAAACGCAAAATATTTTGCCACGACGCTCCGCGAAGTGGTTTCGGCCAACACCCATATGTGGGGTGCATTGGTCACGGATGGTCAGGAATGGGAAGTTATCAAGCCGCGGGAAATCGGCGTCATGGATCGCATTGGCGGCGGAGATGGATTTGTGGGAGGACTGCTCTACGGCATCCTGAAGGGATGGAACGTGAGCAAGTGTGCGCAGTTTGGTTGGGCCAGCGGAGCGCTTGCCGCAACGATGTTGACCGACTATGCTCAGCCGGCCGATGAAGAACAGGTCTGGAGCATTTGGTCCGGCAATGCGCGGGTGAAACGCTAAGAATCAGAAGAGGAGAAGAGGAATGTCAAAAGCAGATATTGGTTTGATTGGTTTGGCGGTGATGGGCGAAAACCTCGTCCTGAACATGGAGAGCAAGGGGTTCACGGTGGCGGTGTTCAACCGTACAGTGGAAAAAGTCGATAGGTTCGTTTCCGGCCGCGGCGCAGGAAAAAACTTTATCGGATGCCATAGCATCGAGGAACTATGCGCAAGTCTGGAGCGGCCGCGGAAGGTCATGATGCTCGTCAAGGCCGGCCAGCCGGTCGATGATTTTATAGAACAGGTCATTCCATATCTCGAACCCGGCGACATCATCATCGATGGCGGCAACAGCCATTTCCCCGATACAATCCGTCGTACCGAATATGTTGAAAGCAAGGGTTTGCTCTATATCGGCACCGGTGTTTCCGGCGGCGAAGAAGGTGCCCTTACCGGCCCCTCCATCATGCCCGGCGGTTCGCCGGCGGCATGGGATGCCGTTAAACCGATCTTCCAGAAGATTTCAGCCCAGACTGAAGCCGGCGAAGCCTGCTGCGAATGGGTGGGCGAAAACGGTGCCGGCCATTTCGTGAAGATGGTGCACAACGGCATCGAATACGGAGACATGCAGATGATCTGCGAGACCTACCAAATGATGAAGGAAGGGCTCGGCATGTCGAACGAGGAGATGCACGAGGTGTTCAAGGAATGGAACGAAAGCGAACTCGATTCCTATCTCGTCGAAATCACCCGCGATATTCTCGGCTACAAAACCGAAGAAGGTGAAGCGGTCGTGGATGCTATTCTCGATACCGCCGGCCAGAAGGGGACCGGAAAATGGACGGCTGTTGCCGCGCTGGATGTTGGCCAACCGCTAACATTGATCGGCGAAGCGGTCTTCGCCCGCTGTCTTTCAGCGCTGAAGGAAGAGCGCGTCGAGGCTTCGAAAGTTCTGAGTGGTCCCGGCTCCCGGTTCGATGGCGACAAGGCGGCTCTGGTTGAGGATCTCAAGCAGGCACTCTATGCTTCCAAGATCGTTTCCTATGCGCAGGGCTATCAGCTGATGCGCGCCGCAGCTAAGGAACACGGCTGGAAATTGAACAACGGCGGGATCGCGCTGATGTGGAGGGGCGGATGCATCATCCGCTCGGTCTTCCTCGGCAAGATCAAGGAGGCATTCGACACCAATCCCGATCTCGTCAACCTGCTGCTTGATCCGTTCTTTAAGCAGGCCGTTGAGAATGCGCAGGCCTCCTGGCGCCGGGTGGTGATGAAGGCGGTGGAACTCGGCATTCCGATGCCAGCGATCAGCGCAGCGCTGGGCTATTTCGATGGCTACCGCGCGGCCCGTCTGCCGGCCAACCTGCTGCAGGCGCAACGCGACTATTTCGGGGCCCACACCTACGAGCGTGTCGATAAGCCGCGCGGCGAGTTTTTCCATACCAACTGGACCGGCCGCGGCGGTGATACTTCTGCATCGACGTACATCGCTTAGATCGGACGGATAAATCGGACCAGACCGATCGGACGGAAAGGAAGCTATGATCAGCAAATTTGGCGAAAACATTTCCATCTCCCGCAACGAACTGCGGGATTTGGTTTTCGAAGTGCTGGATAAAGCTGGCGATTTGAAGCGTGTGCTCGTCCTTCCTCCCGACCATACGCGTCTCAATTCGATGGCCGGCCCCATTACGGCGATCGCCTATGAGAAGCTGACGGAGGAAGGGGTGCTGGTCGACATCATGCCGACGTTGGGCACCCATAACCCGATGTCCGAAGCGCAGTTGCGCATGATGTTCGGCGATACAATACCCATGGAGGCATTCAAGGTGCACGACTGGCGAAATGGGATTGTGCGCAAGGGCCTCATCGATGGAGACATGCTTTCCGAGTGGTCCGGCGGCAAGGTCGACTACACCGTTGGCGTCGAGGTGAGCAAACGCTTTTTCGATGGTTACGACCTGATTCTTTCGGTTGGGCAGGTGGTTCCGCATGAAGTGGTCGGTATGGCCAATTACACCAAAAACATTGTGGTTGGTGCGGGTGGTTCCGACATTATCAACAAGTCGCATTTCCTGGGGGCCGTATCGGGCATCGAGGATATTCTCGGGCAGACCGACACGCCAGTGCGCCGCCTGTTCAACCATGCGGTCGACACCTACCTGTCCGATTTGCCAATCACCTATATCCTGACCGTGATGGAGCAGGACTACGATACGCGCGAAATGAACATGCGCGGTTTCTATGCCGGTGACGATGCGGCGGTTTTCGAAAAGGCCTGCGACTTGGCCCGCGCGGTTAATATCACGTTACTCGACCGCGAGCCGAAAAAAGTGGTGGTGTATCTCGATCCGCACGAATTTCAAAGTACCTGGCTGGGGAACAAGTCGGTCTACCGTACGCGCATGGCGATCGCCGATGAGGGTGAGTTGGTTGTGCTGGCACCGTCGTTGAAGGAGTTTGGCGAAGATCCGACCATCGACCGGCTGATCCGCAAGTTTGGTTACTGCGGCACTCCGGCCACGCTTAAGGCGGTGGAGGAAGACGAGGAACTGCGAAGCAATCTGGGAGCGGCGGCGCATCTGATCCACGGTTCGTCGGAAGGGCGTTTTAAGATTACCTACTGCCCCGGCGAAAACGGCGTAACACTCGAAGAGGTGCGTTCGGTCGGATTCGAGGCCGCCCCCTATGAAGAGATGGTGAAACGCTACAATCCCGACACACTCAAGGATGGATTCAACACCCTGCCGGACGGCGAAGAAATCTTCTACATCAGCAACCCGGCTCTCGGTCTATGGGCCTATCAGGAAAAGTTTACCAAATGATGATTCGGACTGGTTCCACCTCATCGTCCGGATATGCAGTTTGATCAAATAAAATTTACGGAGGAATAAAATTATGGCGAATACACCGAAATACACATTGGGTTGTGGCGATCGCTTCGGACGCGAAGGCGAAGCCCAACTGAAAGCCTATGTCGAAGCCGGGAAGCGTGGAATCAACGTCTGTCCAGTTTGGAACAAGTCGCACCGCGAACACACCACGGTCCACACCGAGCCCGCGTCGGTTCGCACAGAGGCCGATGCCGCCGTCAAGGCCCTCGGTTGGGAGAATGAATATTTTGTGGATGCGGATCATATTTCCCTGAAGAACGTGGACTGCTTTATCGACGCGTCCGACTTCTTTACGCTGGATGTCGCCGACTACATCGGCAAGCCCGCCAAGCCGGAGGATATTCAAACCTTCGTGGGAGCCATGGCAGATCTGGCCGGTGAAATCGAGCTGCCGGGCCTCTCCGAATCGCTGATCGTTTCCGTACATGATATCCGTGGCATTGCGGAAAAATATCTCTTTGCGGTGCAGGAGGCCGGCCGCATCTATCGTCACATTGAGGAAACGAAAACCGGGGCGTTCGATGTGGAGGTGTCGATGGATGAAACCGACGATCCGCAGACGCCGGTCGAAATGCTGTTTATTCTGGCCATGATTGCCCGCGAAGGCATTCCGGTTGATACCATTGCACCCAAGTTCAGCGGACGCTTCAACAAGGGCGTGGACTATGTTGGCGATGTTGCTCAGTTCGAAAAGGAATTCGAGCAGGACGTGGCGGCGCTAAAGTTTGCCTCCGAAAAATTCGGGCTAAAGAATACCCTGCGCCTGAGCGTTCATTCCGGAAGCGACAAGTTTTCGATCTACGCACCAATGAACCGCGTGATCAAGAAGTTTGGCGTTGGACTGCACGTGAAGACGGCGGGCACCACCTGGCTGGAAGAAATGATTGGTTTGGCGGAAGCCGGCGGCGAGGGGCTGGACGTGGCGAAGAAGGTCTATGCCAAGGCGCTTGATCGCTACGACGAGCTGGCCAAGCCTTATGCCACCGTGATCGACATCGACCCGGAAAAGCTTCCTTCGGTGGAAACAGTCGAATCCTGGGATGGTGCCGCCTTTGCCAACGCCCTGCGTCACGAGCCGGACTGTCCGGAATACAACGCGAGCTTCCGCCAGTTGATTCACGTCGCCTACAAGGTGGCCTACGAGCTGGGCGACGAATATACCGACGCGCTTGAAAAATATTCCGACATCGTTGGGCGCAATGTAATGGGCAACCTGCTGGACCGACACATCGTTCCCGTTTTCGGGTAGGCACTAAAACGGGGGATCATGATGAAAAAATTCATGGATGAAGATTTTGTGCTTCAAACCAAGACGGCGAAGAAGCTGTACCACGAGCACGCGGCCAAGATGCCGATCTACGACTATCACTGCCACCTGCCGCCGCAGGAAGTGGCGGGGGATAAGCAATACGACAATCTAGGCGAGGTCTGGCTGGGCGGTGACCATTACAAGTGGCGCGCCATGCGGACCAA
>JBNKSB010000218.1:0-8028 GCA_050297095.1 Pontiella sp.
CGATGGGGCGGATCCGGTGGATCTCGTTGTGGCAGGCCTGCAGGTTGTAGTTGGGGATGGCCGGGTTCAGGTGATGGATGTGGTGCAGGCCGATGTTGCCGGTAAACCATTGGGCGCTCTTGGGCAGCTTGTAGTAGGAACTGCCCTGCAGGGCGGCCTCGACTGAATCACGAATGTCGTCGTGTTCCCAGTAGGCTTCCTCGTATTGATGCTGTACGTAGAAGAGCCACAGCCCGAGCGTGGCGGCAATGATGGTAATCGGCAGCTGGATCATCAGATAATTCTTGAAGCCGATAAAGGTTCCGAGGAGCAGCGCCACGGCAATCATTCCCAGATTGGTAATGTAGACACTGAGCCGACCCTTGTGCTGGATGCCCTTTTGGGAAAAGCGCTGCAGGAAAAGAAAAATGAACGACGGTCCGCATCCAAACAGGAAAAAGGGGTTGCGGAAGATGCGGTAGATGATCCGCTTGGCTCTCGGGGCCGCGAGATATTCCTCGACCGTCAGTGTCCAGATGTCGCCCACGCCGCGCTTGTCGAGGTTGCCGGCGGTGGCGTGATGGCGAATGTGTGCCTGCCGCCAGTCCTGGAACGGGGTGAAGACGAGGATGCCGGAGAGATAGCCGGTCAGCTGGTTGGCCCACTTGTTCTTGAAAAACGACGAGTGGCAGCAGTCGTGGAAAATCACAAAAATCCGGACCAGGAAAGGGGCTGCGATCAATACGGGGATGAAGCACAGCCAGAGCGGGTAGTCATGCAGGAACAGGTATGCCGCCACTGCCCAAAGCAGGGCATAGGGAATCAGAGTGTTGAAAATCTGCCATGCGGCCTTAACCGGACTGGATACGGCATACCGCTGTATGATCCCGTTCAGTGTCTGCCGTGTTGTCGGCTGTTCTGTGGATTCCTCGTTCATGCTTACCGCCTCACCGTTCCCCTTTATATATGACAATGCACCGCATAAAATGCGTTCAAATTCGCCCGGAACAATACCGTGGTGGGATATGATAGCGAGGTAATTGCCGGAAAAGTAGCGGCACCGGATTGAGGTGCCTTCCCATAACGTAATCGCTCGCAGAGTTAGTTCTCTGCGGACTACCACATTATTTTGGGCGTCGAAAATAAAGTGTAATGGGCATTGACTTGCGTCGGACGGGCATATAGAACCGCGGACCTATTCACCGAGGATTGCATTCCGCGACCTCGTCTTTTTTCTTCCCTCTACCGGCGGCGAGCAGAAAAGTGTTTAACCGCCGGCAAGGAAAATTCAAATGAAACAAGAAAACGACCTTCGGGGCGTCTTCGGTCTGTTGTTGCCTGAAATCGGCCGCGCAGTATCCGAAGCTGGCTATCACACCCCGTCACCCATTCAGGAACAATCGATCCCGTCGCTGCTCGAAGGGCGCGACATGCTGGGATGCGCGCAGACCGGGACCGGCAAGACCGCCGCATTCTCCCTGCCCATTCTCCAATATCTTCAGAAAAACAAGAAACACCCGCAGGCCGGAAAGCCGCGCGTGCTCATTCTTGCACCGACCCGAGAGCTGGCCGCACAGATTGGCGACAGCATCGCTAAATACGGCAAGTACACAAAAGCCAGCCACACCGTCATCTTTGGCGGGGTGGGCCAGAATCCGCAGGTGAAAGCCGTGCGGCGTGGCGTGGACGTGCTGGTAGCCACTCCGGGGCGGCTGATTGATCTGATGAACCAGGGGCATATCAATCTGTCCGCCATTGAAATCTTCGTGCTCGACGAAGCCGACCGCATGCTCGATATGGGCTTCATCCACGATATCAAAAAGGTCATCGCAAAGCTGCCCAGGAAACGGCCGTCGCTCTTCTATTCCGCCACCCTGGAACCCAAGGTGGTCGAGCTGGCCAAAACTCTGGTGCATGATCCGGCACACGTGACCATCGAGCCCGACAAGCCGGCAGTGGAGCGGATTGGCCAGAAGGTGTTGTTTGTCGACAAGAAGCACAAGGATGAGCTGATTGTTGCGATCATGAGCAGCAAAAAACTCGACCGCGTAATTGTCTTTACGCAGATGAAGCATGTGGCCAACAAGGTGGCGCGCAAGCTGGAAGGGGCCGGGATTCCCTCGGCCGCCATCCACGGCAACAAAAGCCAGACCGCCCGAACAAACGCCTTGGCCGACTTCAAGTCGGGCCGGGTACGCGCATTGATCGCCACCGACATTGCCGCGCGCGGCATCGACGTGGACGGTATTTCGCATGTGATCAACTATGACATGCCGGTTGAACCGGAAACCTATGTCCACCGTATCGGCCGCACGGCCCGCGCCGGCGCGGACGGTGATGCGATCTCATTCTGCAGTGCGCCGGAACGCGACTATCTGCGATCCATTGAAAAGCTGATCCGTACCGAAATTCCGGTCGATACCAAGCATGCTCTGCATTGCGAGAAATCGATGAATGCCACTGGTGCCGATGCCAAGCCGGGCCCGAAGGTGCGGCAAAACCGCGGCAAGGTAACGGTCAATGCCTCCGGCCGTGCGAAGCATACCGGCGGCAAGCGCCCGCCGCGCATCCGCAGCCGGCGCAAACGGCCACAAGCGTAGAAGTCCGAGTCCATAGAGAGGGTTGCACATGAAGACGACGCAACAGAAGAGCAACCCCATGCTGTGCGTGCTCAGTGCCGTTTTCCCTTCATGACCACTCGGTGACAGGTTTTGCAGTAAAAAACCGGATCGGATGGACCAGCCTTGCCATCTTTCGCGGGACACTCCGATATAGAAGGGGCACCATGTTCACTTTGGGGTAGCGCAAGTTGGGATTTTCCCTTCAGCAGAGGCTTTATGCTCGCAAATGGAAGGTCTTGAAGTTTTGCGCGGTCCAGCGTTTCGTTGCAATCGTTTTCCGGATGACGGCGGGGCCTTGCGTCATGCAGGCGCTCTTTGTATGCTCAGCGCCGTTGAGCCGCCGGACAGACTGATTGTTTTGACAATTTTCCCGGACGGCATTTACGGTAAACATAATTGACCGGAGTTTGCCATGCATGGATACGACTGGAAATCTGAAGCCGCCCGCACGTCTCTCAACCGACTATTGCCGCGTCTGGAACAGCAGCACGAGAACGAGGTCCGGGAACTGCCGGAGGAGTGGAACCATTTCAAGGACCGGTTACGGCGCGAGTGGGAACGCCTTTTCGGCTACCTGCACGATCTCTACGGCTGGCAGTACGATTTTTTCTATACACTTGAGCAGGTGATCGATCTGCTGATCCGCAGTTGGCTGTCGCGACCGCCGGACTTGCGCGAGTTCGACAGCAAACGCGAGATGGATCCGTACTGGTATGTCTCGGAGGAGATGGCGGGCATCGTGCTCTACGTCGATCTTTTCAGCGACAACCTGACGGGACTTTGGGAGAATATTCCATACTTCGAGAAACTCGGAATCAACTATCTGCACCTGATGCCGCTCTTTGCGGTCCCGCACGGCGAAAACGACGGCGGCTACGCGGTCAGCGACTACCGCGCCATTAATCCCGACGTCGGCACCATGGGCGAGCTGTCGCGATTGGCGGATGCCCTGCGCGAGCGCGGGATCAGTCTGGTTCTCGATTTTGTTTTCAATCACACGTCGGAGGATCACGTATGGGCGCGCAAGGCGAAGGCCGGCGATCATCAGTTCATGGACTACTATCTTACCTTCAACGACCGCACGCTGGTGGACCGGTTTCAGGAGCACCTGCGTGATATTTTCCCGACGGTCCGCAAGGGGAGCTTTGTCTGGAGTGACGAGATGCAGCGCTGGGTCTGGACGACCTTCAACAACTACCAGTGGGACCTCAACTACAGCAATGCCGAGGTGTTCCGCTCCATGGCAGACGAGATGCTCTTTCTGGCCAACCAGGGAGTCGAGGTGCTGCGGCTCGATGCCGTGGCGTTTATCTGGAAACGGCTAGGAACCAACTGCGAAAACCAGCCGGAGGCCCATACCATCATCCGCGCATTCAACGCCATGGCGCGGATTGCTGCGCCGGCGATGGTGTTCAAGTCGGAAGCCATCGTCCATCCGGACGAAGTGTTGCGGTATGTGCATCCCGACGAATGCCAGCTTTCCTACAACCCGCTGCTGATGGCCCTGCTGTGGGAGGCGCTGGCAACCCGCGAGGTCAAGCTGCTGGTGGAATCGATGAAGCATCGCGAGCGCATTCCTTTCGGCTGTGCGTGGGTCAATTTTGTGCGATGCCACGATGACATCGGATGGACTTTCGACGATGAGGATGCCCGCCGGGTCGGGATTGATCCGCAGGGACACCGCCGTTTTCTCAATCAATTCTACACTGGCCAACATGAAGGATCCTTTGCTCGGGGGATTCCGTTCCAGTACAACCCCGAAACCGGCGACCTGCGCATTTCCGGCACCTTTTCTTCGCTGGCCGGCATGGAACTGGCTCTGGAAAGGGAGGACAACGAAGAGATCGAGCTGGCTGTGCGGCGCATCAACATGATGCGCAGCATCCAGGTGAGTATCGGGGGGATTCCGTTGCTTTATGCCGGTGACGAACACGGTGCGCTCAACGATTACACCTTCCTGCACGACCCGGGCAAGGCCAACGATAGCCGCTGGGTGCACCGGTCGAAGAAAAAATGGCATGCCCATGATGATCTGACGGATTCGAATACCCTCGAATGGCGCTTCTTTTCGGAGATGGTGAAGTTGTTCAGGTTGCGCAAGGAGCAACCGGCCTTCCGCAACGGCGGTATGGAGGTTGTTGATTCGGGCAACCCGCATCTATTTGCCTACACCCGTGCGGACCGCGGCCAGCGGTTGCTGGTGGTCAATAATTTTTCGGAACACCCGCAGGTGATGGATGCCGCCCATCTGGCGACCGCCGGTATGAACTGCGATGCCCGCGATCTGTTTTTGGATAAGGTACACCGGTGCGGTGAGGATCTGGTTCTCGATGGATACCGCTATGTCTGGCTCGATCTTTCGGTATGATCGCGAAAGCGGACTGTTTCGTATTCACTCCGGTGCAAATCTCAAAAAACAGCCGTTAAAAGTTCCAGCCCCCGGATTTTTTCTGCTAGATTTCCAGCCTTTTGAACGCAGAAAGGGTTTTACAGATGAACAAGGCGGAATTGATCGTGGCGCTGGATGTGCCGAATGCAGCGGCGATGGAGGAAAAACTCCAGCAAATGCCCGACTTTATTGAGTGGTACAAAGTGGGACTGGAACTGTTTTGCGCCGAAGGACCGGCGGTACTCGAACCGCTGAAAAAGCGAAACAAAAAAATCTTTCTCGACCTGAAGCTTCACGACATTCCCCGCACCGTCGGCAACGCCGTAAAGACCGCTGCCGAACACGGCGTCAACCTGATGACGGTCCACGCCATCGGTGGACGCGCCATGCTCGAGGAAGCCGCCCGGGCCGCGAAGGAATGCGTCAATCCGCCGAAACTAGTGGCCGTCACCACGCTGACCAGTCTGAGCCAGGACGACTTCCGGGATTTGGGAATTGATCGTACCGTTTCGGAACAGGCCATGCAGTTGGGCCGTCTGGCGATCTCGTCCGGTATTGACGGTATGGTGACCAGTGCTCACGAAGCAAAGGTTTTGCGCGAAGCTTTCCCGGAGGCCATTCTCGTGACGCCGGGCATCCGCATGCCGGAAGGGGATGTGGGCGACCAGAAGCGCGTGGCCACACCGGCGTTTGCCGTGGAGCAGGGGGCTACCCATTTGGTTGTGGGACGACCAATCGTTCAGGCGGAAGACCCGACTGATGCCGCCACGGCAATAGTTAATGATATGGAAGGATAGGAACCGCGAATATACTCAATGAGCGATAATAGACTCGGAATTCTATAGTCATGTTAATCAGCGTTCATTGACAGTTCGGAAAAGGAATACATTATGGATAAGCCAAAGGTTTTGATTATTACGGGATACGGGGTGAACTGCGAAGCGGAGTCGGCCCATGCATGGAAACTGGCCGGCGCCGATCCCAAGCTGGTTCATCTGAACGACCTGCTGGATAGTCCATCGCAACTCAACGAATTCCAGGCGATGATGTTTATCGGCGGGTTCTCCTACGGCGACCACATGACCAGCGGCCACGTTTTTGCCCTGCGAGTGAAGCATCACATGCAGGCCGAGCTGCAGAAGTTTATCGACGACGGCAAGCTGATCATGGGTATCTGCAACGGTTTTCAGGTGATGACCAAGATGGGGTTGCTACCCGGACTCGATGGAAAATATTTCGAACCGACCGTTTCGCTGATGCAGAACGACTGCGGCACCTTCCAGAATTTCTGGGTGGATGTCCGTTTCGAAGACACACCCTGCGTATTCACGAAGGGGCTTGGAACCCTTCCACTGCCGATCCGCCATGGCGAGGGCAAGATCTTTACACTGGACAGCGACCTGCTGGAACGGATCGAGGCCGAAGGTTGTGTTGCTGCACGCTACGTCGACGAGAGCGACAATCCAACGCAGGATTTTCCCGCCAACCCGAACGGCTCGCTCAACGCCATTGCCGGCCTGACCGATCCGACCGGCCGCATCTTCGGCATGATGCCGCACCCGGAAGCCTATCTCTTCCCCGAAAATCATCCAAACTGGGACAAGCAAAAGCTTGATGGAATGCTACCCGAACAGGGGCTTGGACTAAAACTGTTCCAAAATGCTGTGAACCATATCAACGGCCAGTAAACCGAAAGCTATTCCAGTATGACGAAACGGGGTGCCATGCATCCCGTTTCTTTTTTTCAGTGCACGTGGTTGAATTTCGGCCATACCGATAAACCGTTAAGATCATAAAAATAATCACCTCGTTCTTCATAGATGCGGTTGCCGTTGTAGAAATGAAGAGTAGACTAGATTTATTCGGAGGGAGGGGTGATCGTGACGAAAGGGAAAATACAGCAAGAGGGCGATCTGAAGCCCAGTCGCGAGGCAACCCGCATTCTCTCTCGGAATAAAGAAGATTTCGCCGGAACCATTAACGAGCTGATTCCGATCGTTTACAACGAGCTCCGCCTGATGGCCGCCTATCGCCTTGCGCAGGAGCGTCCAGACCAAACACTCGAAGCTACGGACCTGGTCAATGAGGTTTATTTGCGGCTCGTTAAGGACAAGGATGTCCATTGGGAAAACAAGCACCATTTCTTCGTGGCCGCCGCCGAGGCCATGCGTCGCATTCTGATCGAAGACGCCCGCAAAAAGAATTGCCAGAAGCGTGGGGGGGGCTGGCGGCGCACGAAAGTGGATGTCTGCGAAATCGGCTGCGACCGCCCAAAGGACGAAATTCAGCAGGTTCACGAGGTGCTGGACCAGCTTGAGGAGGTCGATTCGGAAAGTGCTGAACTGGTCAAGCTACGGTTTTTTGCGGGTCTGACCCAGAAGCAGTGCGCCGACATCCTCGGCATTTCAAAACGAACGGCCGATAACCGATGGGCTTTTGCCCGTACCTGGATCTACCGCGCCATCAATGAGAATGTATAGCTTCCAGGGTTGTGATGGAGTTCTAATTCAGTCCTCTCCGTTAAGCAGAAAATTATGCTTCTGGCTGTTTGTTTTTATGTGGCTACCCATTGTCTGGTCGATTCAGGGCTTCAACGATTCTGAAACACGGATCCCCCCTGCGTGCGAACAAACTTTCGCGCACTTTACGTGCAAGGCATGGATAACTTAAAGTGAAAGTCTACCCCATAGCAGTGGGGCAATCTTGCCGGATTGACAAATATTCGCTCCCGTTTTGTGATTTTAGTCGGTTCTTGACGGCTTAGGTGGTAAATTTGTCGATTTCTGCTGTTTCTTTTCCTGCTCATTCGCATGGGTTCGGTGAACAATTCGGTGTTCGTGCTCCTCATGCTCGATTGGTGTGTGCATTGTCGGCGATTTGTTGTCTTGATCCCATGCCGCCGGGCCTATTCCCGCCACATTGGTCCATTTTATTCTCGGAACCAACTTCATGGTCCTCGCCTCCCTTCTCCATCCATACGCTTAGACAGGGTCTAGAACGTATATGTTCAAGTCCCTGAAACCCTACCTGCCGGAGATC